>JBGAVB010000210.1:0-5237 GCA_044228345.1 Anaerolineae bacterium
TGAACCGATTCGGCATACATTGGACAACCTGTTTACCGTGACCTGTGCGCGGTGGTATGGCAACCAGGAAATGCCGCGTCAGCGGCGCGACCTGGTCGAGCTGTACGAGGAGGGGCTGCGTATTGATTGGGATGATGTTTGGCGGGGCGTGCAGCAGCTGGGCATTGACCCCGAAAGCGCGCAGCTAACCTTTGCCGGTGTGGGGGGCGCGCTGCCTAATCCGAAGCGGTGGCTGGCGCAGCGTGACAACCGCCTCTATTTCACCGTGGTGCGCACCGTGACCCACGGCGACTTGAATGAGCACAACATTTTGGTCACAGAGGACGCCCGCACCTGGCTGATTGATTTCTACCGCACCGGCTGGAGTCACATTCTACGGGACGCCGTCGTCCTGGAAACGGCCATCAAGTTCAACCTGGCCGAAAACAAGGACATCAACGTCTTTCACGACCTGGATGCAGTCTTGCTCAAGCAAACGCGGCTGGATCATCTGAGAATCCCAACGGGGCATGCACAGAGCAAGGTTCTGACCGTGCTCGCTCATCTACGTCATCTGGCCGCCAACCTCAACGGCGTCAACCACAACATGGCCGAGTACAACGCCAGCCTGCTCTTAGCGACCCTCAACCTGCTGCGCTTCGATTTCATGCGCGAACACCACTCACTGGCCTTGCTCTCCGCCGCGCAGCTGTGCCAGTGGCTGGAGAACGGGAGGCAACCGTAGCAATCTTCAATTTTCCCTTCAAGCAGCCCGGCGCTGCGCGGGCGCGGCGCGCGGCACGCGCTTCAGCACCGCCAAGTCGCTGGGCAACAGCTCGTCTGCCGCTGGCGGGGGCGCAGGCGCAGGTTGTGACGCCGGCGGCGTGACGGTGATCGGCGGCCGCGCAGCCGCCGCAGTCGCATCGCCGGCGGGCGTCTGCACACTGACGCGCGTCTGCCCGCCCTGCGCGTTTTCCATGCGCTGTTCGATGCGCGTACTCAGATTGCCCTCATTCTGGACCACAAAGCGCTGAAGGGTGGGCAAGTCGAGCTTCTCGATGGACGTGTACAACTGCGCCAGCACATCATCGGGCAGATTGGGGAACTGGGGGCGCAAGAACGACATGACGCGTTCGCGATCGAAGCCCTTACTAACCGATTCCGGCGGCTGGATACTGGTAATGAGGATTGGATGCGTCAGGTTGAGAATGAAACCAATCGTGCGCATGTCATCTCGTAGTCGCTCTCGAACACGCGCTAACATGCCGTTGCAAACGGGTAAACCTGGAATGATGGGCAAAATCTTGTCGCCCATCGTGGCCTGCGCCGGTAGAGGATGCGCTTGTTCCATGGCGCCAAGTTCCTGAACGAGGATATGGCGCAGCGCAAGAACTACTTGGGCGTTGCGTTCGAACTCATTGAAAACAATCAGGCGTGCCTGATTGGCGTGATCATTGCCCACCGCCCGCACAGGATCAAAGGCCGCCCAGATCGAGAGAGTCAGCGCAATCGGTACGCCGTTGATGAATAGATTATCCACCCTGTACGACGTCGGCTGTTCGCGCACGCTGAACGTGCGTCGGACCTCGTCAATGCGACGCAGAAGGAAAACCGGGCCTGGCCCGGCGATGTTGTAAAAATGGCCCAGGCGGTAGATCACAAGGCGTTCTTCCTGGGGCACGGTTGGCAGCCCAGGCTGCAGATAGATGATCCCCGCAATCAATACAACCGCCACGCCCAAAAAGCTGATGAGCGCCGTGTTCATACATCACCTCCCTATCGGCTCTTCTCGCCGGCTCTGTTGTGCCGCAGGTAGTACGCCATCACCGGGCTGAACAAGGTGGGCGGATTGAGGTTGACAATCAGGCCGCGGCGCACCAGGTGGTCCACGATGTCAGCGCTGGCGGCCCGCTCTTGAGCCGCCAGCAAAACCGCCTGGCGCTCTGCGTCGTGCAGTCCAACCAGAATTCGTTCACATTCCTGCTGCACATCCGCCTTGTCCGCAAAATGGGCCGCGCGCTCGACGGCCGGGCATCCCTCCTGGCTCCACAAATCGAACAGCAGCTTGAGCAAGCGGCTGTGGCCGCCGGCCAGCGCCAGAATGACCGCGAGATCCTTGTGCGCCAACGGGCGACCCGCGCCATCGTTGAGATAGGTCAGCATTTGCTGCGCGTCGCTGCGCGTATAAGGCTCCAACGCATAGAGCTGATGCCGGAAAAGATCGTAGAATTTGGAGGATGCCTCCAATTGATGGCGGCGTCCCAACACGTGCGGCAGCCGTTTGGTGAACACCAGGTAGCTCAGACGGCCGCGGTTGCCGTCGCTGCGCAGCGTATTGAGCTGCTCCAGCATCGCCAGGGGGCCATTCTTGAACGCCAGGTCAAAATCATCCAGCACAAAGACCACCTGGTGCTGCTGTTCCTGGCACACGACCCGCAAACGGTTGCGCAGACGCTGCAGCGCGCGCTCTTCTTCGGCAAAGGGAATGGTCGTTCCGTCCACGGCCGGCGCTGACCACTGCGCAGTCAATGCTTCCAGGCTGGTCGCCATCAAGTTCCACAGACTCAGCGGCGTCCCTTGCCAGGTGTTCGCGTCTACGGCGGCAAAATGAATACGGCCAGCAGCCGGGCCCAAATAGGTTGCCATGCGCGCTTCATCGCGCAGTGAATTGACCAGGTTGGACTTGCCCGCGCCGGCAATGCCGACAAAGCCGAGCGACTCTCCGCGCTGAGCCAGGCCAGCGATCAGGCGCAGCTCATCCGTTCGATAGGTAGGACGATAACGGGGTGTGGTGGTGGCTGATGATGAAGCGGACATCGTTGTGACTCCTACGTCAACGCTTGGAACCGGCTTTGCGCTTCCACGACAGCTGGGGCAGGCGCTGCCGGATGGCGCGCCAGGAAGGCAGCGGCCGCCCCGGCCGCACCACATGGCTGCGCGGATGATAGGCTTGGTGGCAGTCAGGGCAATGATAGGCATGACGCGGCGCCGGCGCGCTTCGGTTTGCGAAATCTTCGTCCAAAATCAGGACGCGGTGCTCCTGGCACAACGGCTTGCCGCAGTGATGGCAAACGGTATCCAGCACCTGGCCGTCCTTGTTTTCTGGCGCACCACACACAGCACATTGCAACGACATCCGCAGGCCTCGTCTCGTTATTCGCTTTCAGGCGCGTCGGCATCGGCGTCCACGGCCGGCGCTGTGACCAGCAATGGTGGACTTGCTAGCTCGCCTTCCAGGAGATCGCCATCCGAGTGACGACGTAACCGGAGCAGCACCACCTCTGGGCGCGATGTCAGGGACAAGCGCTGCGGCGGCGCGTCAGGAATCATCAACACTTTTTGGACGCGCGTGCTTAGCGTCGTCTTTACCAAGCCGCGCAGCTGTCTCCAGGTGCGCTCGATCGTCCGCTCGCCGGCTGCTTGTGTCGCCAACCCCCGTGCGGTCAGCCTGAGTTCGACCTGGGGCGCTTTGCTGCCGCTCTCGCCGCGCACCCCCACATGAAAATCAACCGCGCAGACGCCATGATACGTCCGCCCCTTGACATCCCACTGGCGAAACACGACGCCGCGGCGGTTGTCAACCTGGGGGGGCGATTCAACAACCTGATACACCAGGTGTCCGGCTTCGAGGAGGGCCGTCGTCAAGGTATCTATCAGGACCGAGTTCGGCATGATTTCAAGCGATCGCATCGGTTCGCCTCGATCCTGGTCCTGCGGGATCTGCGCGTCTGGCACAATGCGCACCTCCTGATAACGCAGCCCCGCCAGGCTCAACTCAAAATCAACCACCACACTGCTCTTGATGGTCAGCGTTCCACGCGCATCGGGGCGCCCTAAGGGGAAAAACAGGGCAATGCCCTCCAGGCGCGAGATGGCGCCCTTCCAGGTCAGAGTCGCCTGACCGCGCAAGGCCCTGGTTTGATCCAGGTTGCGCTCGCAATGGACATCGAATGAACGGCGTCGCACCTGGCGCTGCTGGCTGTCCAGTGGGGGCGCATGCCATATGAGCACAGCGCCAGCGTCCGCGCCGCCCCCTGCCGTCAGATTGGTCAGCGCCCCGTCACTGGCCTGCACCACCGCGCCCCACGGCGTTGGGATCTCCACGCGCAACTCCGTGATCTCCACATCGGTCAGGCCATCGAGGTCATCCCACTGCAGCTCCAGTTCCAGCGTGCGTTCGTTACGCGCCTCTACCAGGTGTGGGATCAGACGCACAGGAAGCGTTGCCGGCGCCGGTATGGAATAATCGGCGCTGACATTCCACTGAGACGCCGTGCGCGTGTTATCGCCGCGCAGGAAAGCCTGCTCATGAACCCGCCCTTCCAGCCGCAGAACTTGGCCGTGACGTTCGGCATTGACAGGCTGACCGCTCAGCGCGCCGCTAAAACGTCCTTTGAGCAGCGCGAAGCCAGCGCGAAAGTCAAGATGGTCGCTCTCGGCTATACGAAAACGGCGGCGGTACGCTTTCACACGCGCCCGTTCGGCGCTATCTAGCTCTCCCGCCCAGGCCAGTTGACCTGTACAGGATGTGATCCCGGTCTGCAGCCGCGCCTGCGCATCAAACGTGATGCTCCCAGTCAGGGTCTCGACCACGCGGCCGATCGTAGGACGCCAGAGAATGGGCACAAAGGGACGCCGCCCACGATACAGCAAGCCGACCAATAACAAGATCAGGCCAATGAGCGCCGCGACCACCAACCAACCGCGCTGCGCCGCCAACAGGGTGTTGACCTTGAACAGCTGCGCCAGCAGAAATCCAAATCCGAGGCCAGTGAGCGTCAGGAGGGTCATGCTGCTGCCGACGAGGATCAACCACGCGCCGGGCGTCCACAGTGCGCCCAGGCAGGATGTACAGGTCAGCGGGTCAGGACCGCAGGGTGTGCCTTCGAGGCCCAAGCCCACAAAACGGCGAAACAGCCATTGCCCGAGACGGCGCGGCATCGTGTAGCTGTGGGGCAAGCAGACCGGTTGTCGGCAGTGATGGCAAATGCCAATCACCTCTGGGTTGCCGCAGTGGCAGCATCGCGCCAGAGGCGCTCGATTTTCCACGACGCTATCGGCCACGTTTGCTTCTCCCTTAGTGTCGTGCGCCCATCCGCTCGAAGTGTGTCGTCAATGCCGTTTGCAGGCGATTGAGAGCGAGCGCGGTGTCCAGGTGTTCGCCGCGACTCAAGCAGTGCAGTTGGATGGAAACATCGCTGCGCGTCGCGGCCGCCCGCCCCAGGCGGCTTTCATCCACCATGAGGCTGCGGCGACTG
>JBGAVB010000211.1:0-5216 GCA_044228345.1 Anaerolineae bacterium
AATGCCTTGCGAGGAGGAGGGGGCGCGGCCAGCCAGGTAGGCGCAGCTGTGGTTGACGTAGGCCTGGGCGATGCGGCGAATCAGCGCGGCCTGTTCCGCGCTCACCGTGCGCACGATTTTGGCCGGCACACCGAGCACCAACGAATCGGGCGGGACGACCATGCCTTCAGGCACAAGCGCGCCTGCGCCGATCAGCGAGCCGCGGCCGATGACCGCGCCGCTGAGCACGGTGGCGCGGATGCCAATCAGCACATCGTCCTCCACCGTGCAGCCGTGCACGATGGCGCCGTGCCCCAGGCTGACCCGATCGCCCAGGCGCAGGGGCTTGTCGCTGTCCACGTGCAGGATGCAGCCGTCTTGAATGTTACACTGCGCGCCAATCGTGATCGTGTTGACGTCTCCGCGCAGCACGCAGCCGAACCAGACCGAAGACTCCGGCCCCAGCGTCACCTGGCCGGTGATGACGGCGCCCGGCGCGACGAAGACGGAACGATGAATCAATTCAGGATGGAAAAACGGATCGAGCATCAGGTACCTATTCAGGCAAATCAAGCTCTTCCACCAGCTCGCGCAAGAACAGTTCCGCATCGGTCACAATGCCCACCGCCTGGAAGGAGCCGCGGTCGGCCAGCTTCGTGACCGTGGCCGGGTTAATGTCCACGGCCACCACCTTGACATGGCTGGCGAGCAGGTTGCCGGTGGCAATCGAGTGCAGCATGGTGGCGAGCATGACGCACATATCCACGCCCTGCAGCGCGGCGCGCATCTGGCGCTGCGCCTCGCCCATGTCACCGATCACATCGGGCATCGGGCCGTCATCCCGCACAGAGCCAGCCAGAACCAGGTCAATGCCGCTGCGGTAAGCCTCGGCCATCAGGCCGCTGCGCAGAAAGCCGATCTCCACGGCGCGCTTGATCGAACCGACGCGGCGCATGGCGTTGATCGCGCGCATGTGGTGGCTGTGGCCGCCAGGCACGGGCAAGCCGTTGGTCAGGTTGATGCCCAGCGAGGTCCCGAAGAGCTGCGATTCGACATCGTGCACGGCGATGGCGTTGCCGCCAAAGAGCACCTGTACATAGCCGCTGCGAATCAGCCGTTCCATGTACGGCCCCGCCCCGCTGTGAATAATGGCCGGGCCGATCACGAAGCAGATGCGCTGGCCGGCTTCCCGCACCTGGCGCATGGTGCGGGCAATCTGCGCAATCGCCAGCTTGTTCGGCCGCTCCGAGGAGACTTCATTGCGCATGAAACTGAAGACTTCCTGCTCACGTTGGCGCTGCGGCGGCAGCACGCGGATGCCGCTGTGCCCAACCACGACCAAATCGCCCTGCTTGATCTCCGAAATCGGGACATTGCGCGCCCGGCCCTGGTCTGGCTCCACCACCACCACCAGGTCCATCTCTGTGCCCTCCACCGGCTGCCAGCGGCCGTTCAGGCGCACCTCGGTGGGCAGGTTGGTCGTAGAGTAGAAGGCGTCTGGCAGCGCGCCGGCCGCGGGCGCGGGCGCCACGGCGACATCGTCGCTGTTGACCAATTGCGCGCCCAGTTCTTGCAGGGCCGTGATGATGTGATCCATCTGCTCTTGCGTCTCGGCAAACACCTTCATGCGCGCCAGGCTGACGGCGTGCTTGTGCGTGCCAACGTCCACTTCGAGCACGTCGAAGTTGCCGCCCGCGTCCATGATGACATCCATCACGCGCGGCAGAATCAGGGAGTCAATGATATGCCCTTCGAGTTTGATCTCTTCGCTCAAACGGGATTGGGAATTCGCCACAGCCACCTCGTCATCCTGATGATAGTCTCGTCAAGCACTCAACAGCCGCCGCAGCTCGTCCAGCCCGATCGTGGGGACGCCTAGACTGGCCGCTTTGGCCGCCTTACTGCCGGGATTGGCGCCGAGCAGGAGATAGCTCGTTTTCTTGCTGATCGCGTCGGTCACCTTGCCGCCGGCCGCTTCGATCAGGGCTTTCGCCTCTTCGCGGCTCACGCCTTCCAGCGTGCCAGTGATGACAAAAGTCAGGCCAGCCAGCGGCTGCGGCCCGACGGTCGCGGGAGCCTCTGCGGCCAGGCGCACGCCCGCCGCGGCCAGGCGCGCGATCGTCCGCCGGTTCGGCGCATGGCTGAACCAATCTACGATGCTGCCCGCCAACACCGGCCCCACACCGCCGATCTGGCTCAAGTCGTCTGCGGTAGCCGTCAGCAGGGCCTCGATGCTGCCGAAATGGCTGGCGATGGTCTCCGCGCCCACCGCGCCCACGCCGCGAATGCCCAGCGCGTTGAGCAGCCGGCCGAGCGGCCGCTCCTTTGATGCCTCGATCGCGCTCAGCAGGTTGCTGACCTTCTTTTCGCCAAAGCCTTCCAGGGCCAGCAGCTCGGCCTTACGTTCGTGCAGGTAGTAGATGCCGGCCAGGTCGGTGATGAAGCCTAGTTGCACGAACAGCTCGGCCTGGCGGATGCCAAAACCTTCGATGTCCATCGCGCCCCGCGACACAAAATGCTCGATACCGCGCACCAACTGCGCAGGGCACGCGCTGTTGACGCAGTAGTACGCCACCTCGCCCGCCGTGCGCTGAATCGGCTCGCCGCAGACCGGGCATTTCTCGGGCATCGTCCATGCGCGCTCCGTGCCGTCGCGCAGTTCCGGCAGGCTGCGCAGCACCTGTGGAATGACCTCGCCCGCGCGCTTGATTGCCACGCGGTCGCCGATGCGCAGATCCAGCTCGGCGATGTAGTCGGCATTGTGCAGCGTGGCGTTGCGCACGATCACGCCGCCGACGGCCACCGGTTCCAGCACGGCAAAGGGATTGATCGAGCCGGTGCGGCCCACGTTGACCTGAATGTCAAGCACGCGCGTGATGACTTCGCGCGCCGGGTATTTGTAGGCCGTGGCCCAGCGCGGCTCTTTGCCCACAAAGCCCAGCTCTTCATACAACCCCAGCTGGTTGATCTTGATCACCAGGCCGTCGGTCTCGTAAGGCAGCGCCTGGCGCTGCTCTTCCCAGGCCGCCACGTAATCCACCACCTGCTCGAAGTCGTCGAAAAGGCGGATATGCTCACCCAAGGGGATCACCGGAAAGCCCAGGTCACGCAGGAAGGTCAACGCGTCCCACTGCGTCGCGGGCGCGGGTGCGCCTTCAAGCGCCACCACCTGGTAAGCCCAGACGCGCAGGGGGCGCTGCGCGCTGATCGCAGAGTCAAGCTGGCGCAGCGAGCCGGCGGCGAAGTTGCGCGGGTTGGCATAGGTGCGCGCTTCCTGCGCCGCGCTCAGAATAGCGTTGCCCATGCTCCAGGTCAGGCGGCTGGCCACGGTCTGCCACTCGTAAGGGCTGTAGTCGGTGTCCACGGTGTTGACGCGCACATCGGTGATTGGCACGCCCAGGCCTTCGGCGGCCAGTTGCGCCGCGATGGTCAGGGTGCCTTGTCCCATGTCCACGCCGCCCACGTTGACCAGCGCGGTGCCATCCTCATTGAAGCGAATGGTGGCCGCCGAGCCGGGGTTGGGCGGCATGGCTGGCGCTTTCCACATGCAGCCGAAGCCCACTCCGCGCACCTTGTGCGGTCCACTAGGCGGCCGCGGCTTGCCCCAACCAATCGCGTCGGCTGCTTTTTGGATGCACTGGCTCAAGCCGGTGGGGTGCATGATCATCCCCGTCACCGTTTCCTGCCCCTCTTTGATGCAATTCAGCAAGCGCACCTGCACCGGGTCAAGCCCCAATTGGCGCGCAGCGCGATCAATGTGCTGTTCAATCGCCCAGTGGATTTCGGGCATGCCAAAGCCGCGCATCGCTCCGCCGATCGGGTGGTTGGTGTAGACGCACTTGGAGTCGGCCCACACGTTGGGCACATAGTACGGGCCGGTTGAACTATAGCCAGCCGCGCGCGTGATGTTGACGCCGTACTCGGTGTACGCGCCGCCATCCCAGTAGTAGGTGTTCTTCATCGCCAGGATGCGGCCATCCGGCAGCATACCGAGCTTGATGATCGCTACCAGGCCCTGGCGCACAAAGGTGGTGTAGAATTCTTCCTCACGCGTCATGACCAGCGTGACAGGACGACCTTTGGCGCGCATCGCCATGCCGACGCAGGCGCCTTCCATGGAGACGCCGGCCTTGGCCCCAAAGCCGCCGCCCACATAAGGCGTGATGACCCGCAGACGCGAATGGCCTATGCCCAGGGCTTTGGCGATCAGGTTGCGCTGCGCAAAGGGCGACTGACTGGAGGCCCACAGGGTGATCTTGCCGTTGCCATCCATCTGCGCCACCGTGGCATGCGTTTCCAGGGGCACATGCTGCACGTGCGGTACGCGGTATTTGTGCTCAAAAACGATGCCGCCCGCAGCTTCAACCTCGGCAAACGCTTCATCTACATTGCCTTTGCGCACTTTGAACCAGTTGGAGACATTGGTGCCTTTTTGGGGAAAGATGAAAGGCGCGTACTTATAGGTGATCAAGTCCGGATGCAGCAGCGGTGCATCCGCGCTGGCGCCGAACTCAGGGTCGAAGACCCCGGGCAAATCGTCGTACTCCACCGTAATCAGCTTGATCGCCTGCTCGGCAATCTCCTGCGATTCAGCCGCCACGCCGGCGATCGGCTCGCCCACGAAGCGGACGCGATCCACCGCAAACATTGGCCGGTCGGAGAGGTAAAGGCCGGTCAAGCCAGGGAAGTCCTTGCCGGTGACGACCACGCGCACGCCAGGCAGCGCCGCCGCCTTGCTGACATCCAGCCGCGTGATCAACGCATGCGGGCGCTCGCTGCGCTTCAGCATGCCGTAGAGCAGGTTTGGCCCGAACTGCATATCATCCACATATTGCGCGGCGCCGGTCACTTTGGAGCGGCTTTCGACGCGCGGAAAACTGGAGCCGACAATTGTCGTTTTCTTTATGCTCATGCCAGAAGCCTCGCTTTTTCCACCTTCTACGCTGCGCGGCCGCGGTGCGCCGCCTCTTGTACGGCGGCCACGATGCGCGTGTAGCCCGTACAGCGGCACAGGTTGCCCACCAGCGACAGCCGAATGTCATCCTCCGATGGGTTTGGACTGCGATCGAGCAGCGCACGCGCGGCGATCAGGATGCCTGGCGTGCAAAAACCGCACTGCGTACCGCCCAGTTCGATCATGGTCTCTTGCAGCGGATCGAGCTGCGAATCGTGCGCCAAACCTTCTACGGTCACGATGTCGTGGCCGTCAATTTCGGGCGCCAGCACCAGGCAGGAGT
>JBGAVB010000212.1:0-5198 GCA_044228345.1 Anaerolineae bacterium
ATCTGCAGCGTCACGATGGTGGCGCGACCGGTGGGCGTAAGTCCCATGATAGAGGCGCCTGTCTGGTCCCAAACAAAGTGGTCAGACCATCGCTGCTGCAGGGGATGGAAGAGCGGCACTGTGAAACCAGTAAGCGGATCGGTTCCCACTTGGCGCGCGTGTTTGTGAACATTGCACGAGAAACACGCCTGGCAGAGATTGTCTACTGCCGTCGCTCCACCGTGGGATACCGGGACAATGTGATCCATGTGCAGTTTCAGACCACTGTTAGTTTCACTGGTGAGGCAATACGCGCAACGATTTCCGTCGCGTTGGGCAACCTGGGATCGCAGGGCGGCAACGATAGGCATCGGTCAATTTTCCGACGTTGGCTCTGCGAAGACTGAGTATCCTCGACGCGCAAGTAAATGAAAAGCCTCGGCTCGGCGTAGCATGCTGTACTCAGCCTCCTCCATGAGGCGCACGAGCGCGTTCTGTTCCGCGGAGGTCAGCGCGCGTTCTTTTTGCAGTTCCGCCAGTGTCTCCAACTCGGCTTGCTGTTGTTCATCCATGGTGCTGCCAGCCAGACCCCACAAGACCGCATCGCTCAACGATTGCATCCGGCTTAGTTCTTGACGCCAACTTGGCGGTAAGTCAGATTCCAAAGGAGGCATGGTGAGAGCAATGGTTTGGGTCAGCAATTGTTCGACCGAGATATGGTTTACCTCAGCAACTTCTGTCACGCGTTCGAAAATAGGTTGTGGCAACGTCACTGTAACTGTTTTGGCGAGCATCATTCTCTCCTTTGCGTAGAGATTCGGCTGCTGTCCCTGTCTGAATTAACGCTAGATATCGCACAAACGGCGGACGACAGGTTTAACCTTCGATCACCCGCTGCGCGGCCGCCACGCCGCAGCCGGCCTCAAACGTATAGCCCACACCGCGCAGACCCTCTTCCAGGGCGCTTACGGCGGCGAGGATGTCGGCGCCGCTGACCGCGCCCATGTGGCCGATGCGGAAGTAGCGGCCGCGCATGGCCGGGTGCAGACCGCTAGCCAGGATAACCCCGGCCGCGTTGATCCCGGCGAGCAAGGCCGCGCCGTCCACACCTGCGGGAAAATAGGGCGCGCTCAGGGTGTGCGCAGCCACGGCCGGCCGCGCCGGCACCTGACTCAGCCCCAACGCCGTCAGCGCGGCTTTGAGCGCTGCGCTCAACTGTGCATGACGCGCGACCCGTGCGTCCATGCCCTCGGCAATGATCTGCGCCAGGCTGACATCGAGCGCCAGCACCAGGTTGACGGGCGGGGTGCCAAAATAGGCGGGCTTGCGCGCTTGATACGCCTGCATGATCGGCAGCCAGTTGCTCCAGTCGGCATAGTAACTGCTGACCGGCTGCGTGCGACCCTGGAAAAGCGCCAGCGCGCGCGGCCGCGCCATCACAATCGCCAGACCCGGCGGCACGCCCAATGCCTTCTGCGACGCGGTCAGCGCCACGTCTACATCCCACTCGGCCATGGGCAGCGCTTCACCGCCGACAGAGCAGACGCCATCCACCACGCTCAGCGTATGGGCCGATCGGGCCATCTGCGCCAGCGTCTGCACGTCCGTCAACACCCCGGTGGAGGTGTCCACGTGCGTGATCGTCATCAGCGTGTAGTGATCCTGCTGTAACGCCATCTCGATTTCTTCCAGCGCGGGGACATCGCCAATCGCCGGCGCACGCACGTGCGTGATGATCGCGCCGGAGCGCTCGCAGATCGCGGCCATACGGTCGCTGAAGTAGCCGGTGTTGATCTGCAGCACGCGGTCGCCGGCCTCCAGCAGATTGGCCACGGCCGCTTCCATGGCGAATGTGCCAGAGCCAGCCAAGACGAACGGCTGGCCGTCCGGCGCCTGAAAGACGGTGCGCAGGTTGTCCAGCGTCCGGCCAAAAACTTCGATGAAATCGGGCGCGACATGGCTGGGGGTTGGCTCCGCCAGGGCCGCCAGCACGGCCGGCTCGAATTCGATCGGGCCGGGGATCATGAGCAACTTGTGTGATTTCTGGATCGTCATCGCTTTCCTTCCTTGCCCGGACAAGCCGGAGCCAAATGGTTCACCCAAAGGTGCAAAGAACGCTGATAAAACAAATCATGAGGTTCTGGAGTTGAACGCAGATGCACGCAGAAAAACGCAGATTGGCCCCAACAGAGACCTCAACGCCGCGTGTGCCGTCACCGTTGTCCCAGGAGTTACATTGGCTGCGCAGCAAAATCGCCAAATCTGCGTGCGCAGCCAGCGTTGATCTGCGTCCTGTCTATTCTTCTGGGCGCTTACCTGGTGTCCAGCAAAATCGCCAAATCTGCGTGCGCAGCCAGCGTTGACCTGCGTCCTGTCTATTCCTCTGAACGCCTGGCTTCCTGCGTGCGTCGCAGACGTGTGTAAACAACGGGGGCCAGGGCCAGCAGCCCGCCGCCGACTGCGATCGCCGCGTCGCGGAAGGTGAAGGCCGGCCGCGAGAGCGCCAGGTAGCTGTTGTCCGGCGTGAAGTAGGTGGTGGCTACGCGCTGCAGATCAGGCAGGGTGACGGCCTCGATCTCGGCAAAGAAATCGGGCAGCGACTCGCCGGGGCGCAGGGTCAGCGCCGGCCCCGTGAAAACTTCGGCCAGGCGATCATTGCTGTCCATGGCCAGGACATTGCGCCCACGAATGGCGCGCTTGGCGTAATCCAGATCGGTCTCTTCCAGCTTGCCGTTCTTGACATCGCCCAGAACCTGGTCAATGTAATCCAGGATGGCCGCCACATTCGCGCCGTCGGCGTCAGTTTCGATACTGAAGTAGCCGACATCGGTCATGGTGTTGTTGGCCGCGCCCAGCCAATAGACCAGGCCGCGGCGCTCGCGCATCTCCTCGCGCAGACGGTCGCCGATGATCCAACTGAGGATGAGAATGGACGCCTGGTCAGGGTGATTGAGGCCTACGGTGCGCGCACCATACCACAGGTACGCGCGATCAATCCAGTCGGGCCACTGCGTGCGCACCTCCACAAAATGGGACGGGGTGGATCGCGCCCGCGGCAGCGCCGGCGGCGTGGGCCCGGCCTTGAACTCACCAAACCAGCGGGCTGTTTCGGCAAAGGCGGTTGGCGCCTCGACATCGCCCACGATGAGCAAAACCATGTTGTTCGGAACATAAAAACGCCGGTAAAAAGCCAACAGCTCGGCGCGCGTGATGCGCTGCAGCGTGCGTTCGTAGCCGGTCACTTCACGCTCCAGCGCGGCGCCAGGGAAGAGCTGGCGCATGAGGCTCTTGTACAAGTCGTAGTCAATGTGAAGTCGGTCGACCAGGTCTTCTAGCCAGTTGAAAAAGGCGCCCATGCGGCCGCCGCGTTCCTGGAAGATCACCCCTTTTTCCTTGCGCACCTGTTCGTCGCTCAGGCTGCTGCGGAAGACAATCTCCGCCAGCCAGTCCAGGGCCAGGCTGAGGTGTTCGGCCAGGACTTCGACCTCGTAGATGGTGCCTTCATGGCCGGTGTAGCCGTTGAAGCTGCCGCCGATGCGCTCGATCACCTGGCGAATTTCCTTCTCTTGCCAGCGCGCGGTGCCGTCGAAGATGAGGTGCTCGAGGAAATGGGCGATGCCGTCTTGCCCGTCGGCTTCGTGGCGTGCGCCCACACGCACCACGAGCCGTAAGACGACCGACCCGGTGCCCGCACGTTCCTTGCACCACACCGCCAGCCCATTGGGCAGCATGGTTTGTTCAATCTGTAGTAATGGATGGATCAGATTACTCAATGGTGCCTGCTTGACTCCCAAGTTGAATTTCGTCGTGAGGGCTGATTATATCGCAAGACATGCCCTCTGTCTACAATTGGTTCTTGCCCACTTGTGCCGTCTGTGCTACGATGGGAACTCGAAGAACCGGCCCGGCTGTCCAGTCAGGCCGGTTTCGCGTCCGACGTTGATGGGAGAGAATGTATGGGCTTGATGCAATCTATCGCCGCGGCCGCGCGGCGGCGTGATTTCAACCTCGGCGTGCTCAACGGGGTTTTGTTTGCTGGCGTGGACACGCTGCTCGATCCCAGCCTGGTGCTGGTAACGTTTGCCAGCTTCCTGACCGATTCGCATATTCTGCTCGGCCTCGTCTACCCGATGAGCCAGGCAGGCTGGTACTTGCCGCAGCTGTGGGTTTCTGGGTGGTTTCAGAGCAGACCGAAGGGCCTGCCGATCTACCGCGCCATGGCGGTCATACGCACGATCTGCCTGATCTTGCTGGCGCTGACCGCCTATGCCGTCAAGGACAAAGGCTGGCAGTTACTCCTCTTCTTCAGCCTGCTCATGGCTAATCAACTAGCGTCTGGCTTTGGCGGTCTTTCTTTCATGGACGTGGTGGCGAAGGTGGTGCCGCCCGGCCAGCGCGGGCTGTTCTTTTCGTGGCGGTTGTCGCTGGGCAGTCTGCTCGGCGTGGGCGCGGGCGTCTGGGTGCGCAATCTGCTCAGTGACGCCAGCCCCATCCGTTTTCCCAACAACTTCGCCTTGATGTTTGCCGTGGCGAGCGCGCTGGCCGCGGTCGCGATGGCGGCCTTTGCCGCGGTGCGCGAGCCGGCCAACGCGGCGTTGGTTGACCGCGCCGGCCTGCTGACCCAGTTAGGCCGCGCGCGCGGCGCGCTGCGGACCGATCCGAACTTCCGCCATTTCCTGCGGCTGCGCCTGGCCTTGATTGCGGGCAGCATGGCAACGCCTTTTTTCACCATTTTTGCGGCGCAGCGCCTGCAGGTCGCACCGGGCGCGGTTGGCATCTTCCTGTCCGCCAACATCGCGGCCAGCCTGGTGGCTTATGTCGTGTGGGGCCAGCTCTCGGCGCGGCGCGGCAATCGCCTGGTCTTGCGTTTCGGCGCGGTGATGGGCGTCATCGTCTTGGCGATCGTGCTGGCGGTTTGGCCGTTGAGCCGCCTCCTGGGTGCGCAGACGCTTTTTGTGTTGATTTTCATCCTGGTTGGCGTTCGCGATGCGGCTGTAGGCGTTTCGCTTGGCCCGCTGCTGCTTGACATGGCGCCGCCCACGGCGCGCTCGCTCTACATCGGCTTCACCAATACCCTGGTGGGCATCACGGTCCTGCTGACCAGCGTCGGCGGCTTCATCGTGGACGGCGCGGGTTTCCCTGCGCTCTTCGTCATCTCCCTGCTGGCCTACGCCGCAGCCACCTGGGCCATCTGGCGCTTCCGCGAGCAGCCGCTGCCC
>JBGAVB010000213.1:0-5154 GCA_044228345.1 Anaerolineae bacterium
CGCGTTGATGGGGCTGGAAAGCGGCGCGCTGTTGGCGCGCGCGCCTGGCGCTGATGTGCCGTCAATCCAAATGCCAGCCGGGTTGGTCAACGCGGGCAATGGAGTTTGCGGCGCAATCGTGCCGGCAACCGCAAAACCGATCGCCTGCGGCCCAGGGCAGGCGTTGGCCGTTTGCAGCGCCGCGCGCAAGGTGCAGACGCCAGCCGCGGCGGCGCACAGACAATCACCCGGGGCAGCGTCAGGCGCATCGCCCAGGTCATTGACTCCGAGGGCGGTTTGGCTGACAGGCGCAGCCCGACTAAATTCGCTGCTGTTGCCCGCCGCATCGGTCGCCGTGGCCACTATGAGATCGCCGCTGCCGGGGATGAGAGCGGCCGTAAATCGCTGCGTCGTGACCAGTTGCGGGGTGTTGTAGAGCGCGCTGCCAATCCATGTCCGCCCTGCGGCGACTTGACCGGCCGCCGCGCCCGTTTCTGCCTTGTAGAAATCAATCGTCAGGGGATAGAGCGCATTGGAGGGGCTGCTGTCCACGAGAAGGTCAACCTGCACCTGATTGATGATGGACGTGATATTGCTGATGACGGGCCGGTTTTGCAGGCCGTTCGGCCCGGCATCGCCGTCGCCCGCATCGTCTGGCGTGATTCCATCGGCGCCCAGGTCAATCCCTGGCGCGGCCGCGGCAGGCCCGTTGCCGGCCAGGTCGTTGCGGCGCACACGATTGTAGCGGCTGCTGCTGCCTTCGACGATCACCGCGGTCAGCGTTTGGAATGCGATGCGATTGGATGCCGTTGGCTCATCGCCGTTGCCCACACGATTGGTCGTGGCGCCGTCGCTGAGGCGCACACCCACGGCTTGTAGGCTGCCGGGCAGTGCACCGCCCGCCCGCGCCGGACCGATGGTGTTGCCCCACACGTCATTGTCAAAGGTGCTGCTGCCGCTGATGCGCACGCCGTTGGCCCGGTTGCCGCTGATCAAGTTCCCCTGCACCAGGTTATTGCTGGCGCTGGTGTTGATCCACACGCCGTCATTCTGCGTGCTGCCGCTCAGCACGGCATCTCCGCTGGCCGCCGGCCCGATGAGATTGCCCTGCACCTGGTTGTCGCCTGCGCTGTCGGAGATGACCACACCGGCCACGCTGTTGCCGGAGATGACATTGTCGAGCACCTGGTTGCCATAGGCGATGTTCGTGAGCAGCACCCCGTACAACTGCTGGCTGCCGGTCAGCACGGTCGTAC
Source organism: Anaerolineae bacterium (assembly GCA_044228345.1). Taxonomy (GTDB): domain Bacteria; phylum Chloroflexota; class Anaerolineae; order SSC4; family Amarolineaceae; genus Amarolinea. The sequence goes on from JBGAVB010000213.1 coordinate 1,236, forward strand.
CTGCGGGCGCCGGGCCGATCAGATTGCCCTGGACGGTGTTGGTCAACGCCAGATTGCCTTCGATGCGCACCCCGGCGTAACGACTGCCGCTGATGACATTGCGATCAGCCGCGCTCGCACCGCCGATGGTGTTCTGCTTGGCAAGCGCGCGGATGTTGACGCCAGCGCGTTGAAAGCTGGAACCCTGGCTGCCATCAGCCGTCAGCCCCAGGAAATTGCCAGCGATGACATTGCGCTGGCCGCCGTTGATAACAATGGCGTTGTAGTAGGGCGCGCCGATGTTGCTGTCGAAGTCGTAGATCGCCAAGCCGCGCACGACATTATCGTTGCTGGTGATGGTCAGACCGTCGAACGCGAGATGGCGTCCATCCAACGCCAGCGTCAGGGTGGCGTTGACGGCGGCGGTCAGCGGGGCGGTGTTTGGACTGGCGCCAGGCGCGCTATAGCCATCAATCGTTGTGCCGGCCGTGGCGTCTGCCAGGGGCGGCAAGGCGTAGAAGGGGGCAATCGTCCCGGTAATGGCAAAGTGGATCACATCGGGGCCGGGGCAGGCATTGGCTGTTTGCAGGGCGGCGCGCAGAGAACAAAGACTGTCGCTGGTGGCGCAGATACAATCGTTGGGCGCCGCATCGGCCCCATCGTCGAGCGTGTTGACGATCATCAGGCTGTTGACCGCGCCGCGGCTGCGCGCCGACGCCGTCGCGGCTGCGGCCAAGAGGATCAGGGTGCAGGTCAAGAGCGCGCTGATCAGGAAAAGCCGTTGTTTTGAATAGGATGTCGCCCCTGCGTGATTCACAGCCGCACTCCTCCTTAGCGCGTTGCGCTGATGTCAATGTCCCAGTGCCCTGGGCGCCGCCTCATTCCCTGGTCGTGGATCACTTCGCCCGCATAATGGCCGTAGCAGGCCAGCTGTTTGAAGAAAATAGCGTCTTGCTGATCGAGATAGGCGTTGATGGCTGAGAAGATATCAGCCAGGCTGGCGCTGGTGTAACTGCTGCGCAGATCAATCAGCCATTTGCCCTTCATGGCCTGGACTTCGTTCTCAATCGGGCGATTGACGCGCTGCTTAGGCATCAAGAACAGATCAAGCACGGTCAGCAGATGGTACGATTGGCGCAGGTTGTCGCGCAGCACCAGGCCTGATTGCGGCGCGTAGGCCAGCACTTTGCGCGCCGCCAGGTCATCCAGGATGAAGAGGTGCTCCTCGGGGATGGTGGAGACCGGCCAGTTCTGCATGTTGAGCGCCTGGCGTTTCTCTTTGGCATCGAAATAGAAGCGGCGGCCCTGCTGGCGACTGCCAAAGGCAAAATCGAGGCGCGAGAAGGACTTGCAGTTGTCCTCGAAGGCCAGATTGTGGCTGCGAAAATAGGCTTTGATTTCTTGTTCCAATGAGATCATGCTCGCCGTCCTTTGGGCTGATTTTACTCCAAATGGGCGAGAAGACGAAAGCGGCCCCAGGGCGAAAAGGCAGGTTGACCATGGCGAGGTCCTCAGATTGTCGAAGCAGCCAGGAAAACGGCTTGATCTTTCTCACGCTGTGATGTAGAATCGTGACAGGCGTGTGTGCTGCGGCGGCGTTGGGCACACTGCCTGGCATTGGCTTGCGAAATAGGAGGATCTCTATGGATGCAGTAACGGTGCTTGCCTTGTTCTTGGTGGTATTGGCCGCGCTTTTGTTTATCGGCGGAATCATCAGCGCCGGGTATTTCTCACTCAAACGCAGACCAGAAGCTATGCCGTCGTTCCTGACCCAAACAACCACGATCATCGGCGGCACGCTCGCCACCAATCTCGGAGCCGTCCTCGGCCTGTCGGTGGCACAGAGCGATAAGCTCAATACGGCCGGGGTCGCCGCGTTGCCTGCCCTGGCCAAGCAGCTTCAGGTCGGCGCGGCCTATCTTTACGTATTGGGTTTGGTGATTGCTTTCGTGTGTTGGGCGCTTATCCGCTTCAGCGATAAACCTGAAGAGGTTGTCAGCACCCTGCCAGACTTAACGAAAACCCTTCTGGGCGTGGTGGTCGGCGTGCTGGCGATCGCGCTGGGAATCTCGCGACCGTAACCGGCTCAACTAATCCCATGCACACACTCTTCGACATCACTTCGCCATCGCCCGATGGGCAGCATACAGCCCATCTTGCCTTCAGCGGTGAGATCCGTTTTGGCCCAGCCTATTATGCGCTGTCCGTGGATGGCATCTCCTTTGATCAACGCATCTTCGGCAGCGCGCATCTGTGGTCGCCATCATCCAACCTGCTCGCCGTGCAGGAGTGGTTAACGCTTGACTATTCTGCAGGGCCTATCACCGCGCTGGTGCTGATAGACGTGCTCCTGCGGCGAGAGATCACTGTCGCCAGAGCGACAAAACGATTTATGGCGCCTGAGGCGTTCGAGGGATCTACCATCGTGTACCGGGAAGAACATGCGGGGCAGGGCGTTGTCAAGCACTTCAACCTGGATGCGGCGAAGCTCAAGGGGTGGCAACCATTGGATCATTGAGAATCGGTGCGCCCAGCGCCCGTGCTGAATTGCCATAACCGGCGTCAGATGCTATAATTTCGCATCCCCATGTAGTAAGTCTCCGTTTGGTAGTTCTACATTCTACTCGTCGCCGCCCTTCTCGGGCAACAACATGAAGGAGAGACATGCAATGAGCCGTCGTTTCCTAGCCTCGTCATCCCTGGTGTTGATCATGATCGTTGTCATGATCCCGTCCCTGATCACGCCGGTTGGCGCTGCACCCGTTCCCCAGAGCACGGATACAACGTCCGGCATCTTCCGTGGCGTCACCACCGCCGTCAAGTTTGACGTGTCGCGACCTTTGCGCGAGATGACCCCACTCGTCGCGCCAGAGAGCAAGCCATTCGAAATCCCTGATCGCAGCACCGGCCTCGAAGGCGCATTTGGCCCGCAGGACGCCGACGCAGCCATGCAGACCACCTACGGCCCGGCGCTGATCCCCACCCCGATCGTCAGCTTCGATGGTCCCAGCAACACGTCCAGCGTCTCCCCGCCTGACCCGGTCGGCGACGTTGGCCCCAACCACTACGTCGCCATGAGCAACCTGTCGTTCCAGATTTTCAACAAGTCTGGCGCGTCGGTCTTCGGCCCGGCGCTCAACAACACGCTGTGGGCCGGCTTCGGCGGCGACTGCCAGACCAATAACTCTGGCGATCCCATCGTGCTCTACGACCAGATTGCGGACCGCTGGATGCTCAGCCAGTTCACCTCGGCCGGGCCTACGTATTATAACTGCGTGGCCGTCTCACAGACGCCCGACCCCACCGGCTCCTACTACCGCTGGGCTTTCAGCACCGGCGCCAACTTCCCGGATTATCCCAAGTACGGCTTCTGGTCCGATGCGCTGTACATCAGCACCCGCGAGTTCGCAGGCGGTTCGACCTTCGTCGGCGTCGGCGCGTATGCGGTGAAACGCAGCGACCTGATCTCCGGCAACCCGGCCGCCCAGGTGATCTCGTTCCTGGTGGCGCCCGGCGCGACAGCCTATAACATTGGCGACGGCCTGCTGCCCGCTGACCTGGACGGCTTCACCCTGCCGCCGGCGGGCAGCCCTGAGTACTTCATGGGCTCGATGGATAACGGCGGCGCATACGGCGCGCCCCAGGATGCCCTGACCCTGTGGAAGTTCACGGCCGACTTCACCACACCGGCCAACTCGAGCTTTGTCCTGGCCAACACGATCCCGATTGCAGCCTACGACACAGTCCTGGACGTGTGCGGCGGCGGCCGCGCCTGCATCCCGCAGCCAGGCACAACAAACCGGATTGACCACCTGGGCTACCGCCAGCGCCCACTGCACCGCCTTGCCTACCGCAACTTCGGCTCATACCAGTCGCTGGTCACCAACCAATCGGTCGAGGCCTCGGCCGGCATGAGCGGTATCCGTTGGTGGGAAATCCG
>JBGAVB010000214.1:0-5154 GCA_044228345.1 Anaerolineae bacterium
TCCCCTTCCGCTTCTACCGCCTCAAAAACGGGCTGCGGTCGCGGCGCCGCGGCGTAACTCGCGTAGTGCTCAAAAAGCCGTTCCGGCACCGTTTGCGGGTCTTTCAGCGCCATAATCTGCTCGCGCAGGGTCGGCGCCAGCGGCTGCCCGTCCAGGTCGGTGATGAAGGAGGACATGCCCAGGACGGCCGCGAACTGATCCTGAATGCCCTCCAGCGTCTTGAGCGGGATCAGATCGGTAAGGCGCAGGTCTGGCTGATTGGCGGTGGGGCTGCTAGGCGCGGCTGGCAGGCGTGTGCGGTCCCGGTCGCCCAGCCAGGAATCAATGGCGTCGGTGGAAAAGCGCCACTGACCGCCGACGCGCAGCGCGGGCAGCTCGCCTTCTTTGACCATCCGGTAGATGGTGACACGATCGAGCTGCAGGCGATCTTGCAATTCACGGGTCGTGAGTAGTTTGTCAGGCATCGTTGTTTCGCTGGCCTTTCATTCATCGGCGTTGGTGACTCATCCTCGTCGGGTAAACCGATAATCTGATTATAGAACTTTTTATCACAAAAGTCAATATCTTGATCTAATTTTTTATAATTTGTTACTCTTGTGGCTCATCGAGTGCATCGTGATGACGGTTGAGGTGGCGTACTTGTGGAGAACGGGGCATACGACCAGGAATGAAAAGTCCTCGACAGGTCGAGGACTCGGGGACGGTCGGCGCGCAGAACAAGGTTCGGCTCATTTCAATGAAAACAGGCCATCCGCGGCCTGCTTTCAGGTCAGCCCTCAACACAAAGACACCAAGCCTGCAAGGTGTCAAAAACTTGCTTGTGTCTTGGTGTCTTTGTGTGCGCCAGTCATGTCCGGGGAGACAATGTTTTCAAGTCAATTTCATTCGAGATGGTATGGCACATCCATGACGATGATGCCTGGTTTGGAACGCAGGGCCAGGCGCAGATTGAGTGCGGCCTGGGTATGCAGCAAGTATTGCCAGCGGCGCTTGGGCACAAATTCTGGCACGACCACGGTGATGACCTCGTGCACCTGGCGGCTCTTGTCAATTTTGTCTATGTACTGCAACAGTGGTTCCATCAGCTGCCGGTAGGGCGAATCCAGAATGACCAGCCGGATGCCATCGCCCCAGGTCTCCCACTTGCGCCGCACCCGCTCCGCTTCCGCCGGATCCATAGAGACGTGCACGGCCGTGATGTCGTGCGACAACGTGCTTGCATAGCGCATGGCCGCCAGCGTGCCGCGATGGACGCCGCTGATGGGGATGATGACGCGGTGGCGGGTGACACGCGGCGCCGCCCGATACGCTTCCAATGACAAGCGCTTCGCCAGGTCGCGGTAGTGATGGTGGATCGAGAAGAAAATCGTCACCAAGGTGGGTACGAGCAGAATAATGATCCATGCGCCTTCGCGGAACTTGGTGACGGCGAATACGAGCATGACGATGAAGGTTGCGACAGCCCCCACGCCGTTGATGATCAGCTTGAACTTCCAGCGCGGATCATGGGTTAGAATTGAGCCAGGCTCCTGCACCACCGCGCCAGGCGCCAGGTGGCCGGATTTCCACCAGCGCCGCGCCATGCCCGTTTGGGACATGGTGAAGGACAGGAAGACGCCGATGGCGTAAAGCGGAATCAGCGCTGTGACGCTGGCCTGGAACATGACAATGAGGAGCGAGGCAATCAGCGCCAGCGCGACGATGCCGTACGAATAGACCAGGCGGCTGCCTTTGAAGGTCAATTGCCGGGGTAGAAAGCCGTCGCCTGCGTGCAGCGCGCCCAAGCGCGGAAAATCAGCAAACGAGGTGTTGGCCGCCATGATCAGGATCAACGTCGTCGCGGCAATCAGCAGCAAGTAGAACACCCCCTGTCCGCCGAAGGCGGTGCGCGCCAACTGCGAGATGATCGTTTCAGTCTCTGAGGGGATCGCGCCGATCTGGCGACTCAAGAAGGTGATGCCGAGAAACAGCGCGCCCAAAATGGCGGCCATCCACATCAAGGTGATGCCCGCATTGCGGCTCTTTGGCTCCCGAAACGCGGTGATGCCGTTGGAAATGGCTTCCACGCCCGTCAACGCCGTGGTGCCGTTGGCAAAGGCATGCAAAATGAGAAACAGACCAACGGCCTGCAGCGTGCCTGTAGCGGCGAGCGGCGGCGGGTTTGTCACCACGCCCAGCGTGCCCGTGAGGTAGCGGATAAAGGCCAACGCGACCGCGCCAACCATCATGACCAGAAAGAAATAGGTGGGTATGGCGAACGTCGCGCCTGACTCCTTCACCCCACGGAGGTTGATCAGCATCACGAACAGGATGGTTGCCACCGCGATCTCGACGCGCCAGGGGAACAGCCCAGGAAACGCCGAGGTAATCTGGGCGACACCGGACGACACCGATACGGCCACGGTTAGAATGTAGTCGGTGAGCAAGGCCGCGCCCGCGGTTTGGGCAGGCAGCTCGCCCAGGTTGTCACGGGCGACGATGTAGGCGCCGCCGCCGGGATAGGCGTGAATGGTCTGCTCGTAGGAGACGGTGACGATCGTCAGCAAGGCGACGATCGCGATGCTGATGGGCACCGCCAGCCTAAACGCGCCCGTGCCGGCCAGGGCCAGCACCACCAAGATCTCCTGCGTTGCATACGCGGTGGATGACAAGGCATCCGAGGCGAAGACGGCCAGACCGATCGCTTTACCGATGGTCTGATGCGGCGCGTCGGCCGTAGACAACGGGCGGCCCAGCAGCCAGGTGCGCCACGAACGCGGCGGGTGCGTTGTGTGTGGAAACTGAAATACAGTGGACTTGTCGCTTTCGACAATCATAGATGCCCCTTTCTCGAATCCCTGGGCAGGTTGACGACTCAGTGTCGTGCTCACACCAGATCAAGAAGCCGTGCACGTGGAAAGCGCGGGTAATGCCAATGCGCTTCCAAGAGTCAAGTATAGCGAGAAAGAGGTCAAGTCCACGCTAAGAATTGGGGTCGGGCTGTCAAGAAAATATCAAGCTCAGCAGCCCAACCACGGGCGTTTGACAGACTTTGCGTCGGGTGGTACTCTGCAGACTTGAGTCTGGCTCCCAGGCTGACGATATGGCTGGCGCACGGAGCACAGTGCCAACACATGAAAGAAACCTTTGCTCAGTCAATTTGCGTGTTGATGTGCCGGAGCTGCGGCTGTGACCGTTGAATCTCCCGTTGCGGCCCGCATGGCCGCGCTGGTCAGCCAATGGGAAGCAGACGCCGATCAAAGGGCCATTTTCCTGCGCTGCTATTTGATGATGACGCAGAACATGCAGACAGCCATTGCGAACCTTGAATTCAAGGATCCGACCTGGGTTGACTATCTGCTGGCGCGCTTCGCCGATTACTACTTTGCGGCCCTGGACGCCTATGGTCGCGATCACACGGCTGCGCCTCGCGTCTGGCAGGTCGCGCACGATGCGGCGCATCAGCCTGGTGTGTGGGCGCTGCAAAAGCTGCTGCTCGGCGTCAATGCACATATCAATTACGACCTGGTGTTGACGCTGGTGGAAGTGCTGCGAGCGGAGTGGAGGAGCCTGACGGACGCGCAACGCAGCCAACGCTGCGCCGACTACGGCTACGTCAACGAGATCATTGCGCGCACCATTGATGCGGTGCAGGATCAAATCCTGGAGCCGGCCATGCCGGTGCTGGCCTTGCTTGACGTCTTGCTTGGCCGTATGGACGAGAAGCTCGTCTCGCGAGTCCTCACCGGCTGGCGCGACCACGTCTGGCGCGAGGCTGTGCAGATATTGGAGGCGGCCGATGCGGCCGAGCAGGCGCGCATCATTCAGCAGGTTGAGGCGCGCGCGTTACGCGAAGCCCGACTGATCGCGCTGACCGAAGTGTGAGCTAGTCCGGCGCTTCAACAACAGACATGGAGCCAGCCATGGCCAACGATGCCATCCGTTATATTGCCCAGATCAACCATGTCAAAGAGGTGATTCTGTTCGGCGCTGCAGACTTGCCGTTTTGGCGTGAGCGGTTGAGCACACAAGGACTGTTCCCATATGATGACAAGGGGCAAGCTGCGCTCTTGATCACGACCACGGACCTGGCCTGGCTGGGCATCCGGTTTCAGGAGATGACTGTGTCCGTTGTGGTCAGCCAACCAGAGGACGGCAGCCGGCAGGATGGGTTCTATCTCGTGCGCGCCTTCAATTCGTCGCACCTGCTGGCGTTGGCCGAGCGCACCTTTTTCCAAACTCCATACCAGCACGCCCAGGTTCAGGTTGAGCATCAGCCGCCGGTCTCCCTCGCTTTGCGTGGTGGATCATCACCCATTCTCAGGGCCAGCATGAAGGGCGCAAGGCCGCTCATGCGCCGCGCCGATGAGCAGTGGGAAGGGACGATCTTTTTGCCGCGAGACGCGAACCCGGCGCGCGCCCCCGACCGGTATTTCCACGCCCGGCTGGGCGGTGATACGGAGACTTACCCGTTTTCATCCCAAACTGATTTGTTCGAGTTGGCGCCGGCCGCGCATGACAGGGCTGTTCAGTGGTTGATCGCCTCAAACTTCCGCGCGCAAGAGTGGCGCCTGCGAGCCAATGCCACACATGCACGCTCGCGAACTTACATCCGGCCGGCTTGATGCGATCAGGCCCCGAACACGTTCGGAAGTCTGAGACGGTTGACGGCCTGCCGCGCCCACAGTATAATCACCCATGTAGGCGCTTTCTTGGTAGCAATTCTGAAAGAGGATCCATTTCTTGAAACCGAACCCATTTACCAATGACCGATATCTGCAAGCCGTGCGCGACCACATCGTGGTCTTCGATGGCGCGATGGGCACAAGTATCCAGAAGCTTGAGCCGACGGCCGCGGACTACGGCGGCGAGAAGCAGTGGGGCAACAACGATTACCTGGTCATCAGCCAACCCTCGATGATCGAAACTATTCACGCCGACTTCCTGGAGGCGGGCGCGGAGGTGATCGAAACCTGCACTTTCCGCAGCAACCGCCTGACGATGCGCGAGTACGGGCTGCAAGATCACATTCTGGAGATCAACCACGCCGCGGCCAGCCTGGCCCGGACCGGTGCGCCTTAGTCTGTCATTGGCTGCTCGAGTTCCTTGAATTCCCTATGAATCCATACCAGCACTTTGTCAGCGAGTACGTTCGACTTACCCGAGAGGCCAAAG
>JBGAVB010000215.1:0-5134 GCA_044228345.1 Anaerolineae bacterium
GATGTGTCATGGGCAGATTCTACCATTGGGCTTGGAAATCCCCAAGCATGGAAGCTCTGTCTCAACAAGCCTCCGGCGCAAGGCGGACTGCACGCGGGGCGACGATCCGTCTGCGCCGGAGATTGACATTTACGAGCAGAGTAGAAACGCTCGCCCATGCGCCGTGGTTCCACTGGCGTGCGCACGGCCGCCGCCAGCCTCAGCGCCGCGCGCGTGACGACCGCGGCGCGGCCGCCGGTGTGCGCAGGGCCGGGCGATACGCAGGCGCCGTGATCTTGATCTCACGGCTGCGTCCGGGGTCAAACACGCGTGCGTGAAAACGAGTTTCCAGAGGCAAATTATCGGTGGCAATCGTGAACACAGTGGGCAGTCGCGCCACGTAGCGATAATTGATCAGTTGGAACAGTTTTTCCGACGCCCAGGTCGTGGCGCTTTGCGCGCCCAAGTCGTCCAGCACCAGCAGTTCAGCCTTCTTGACCTGCTCAAAGCGCTCATCGAGCGAGACGGTGCTGGCAGGGTTGAAAGCGGCGCGCAAGAAATCGAGCAGATCGGGCACGAAGACGAACATGGGCGCGCCGCCATAATGGCTGTGGCGCTCGCGCGCAATCGCCGCGGCCAGGTGAGTCTTGCCGCAATGGTAACTGCCGCTGAAGATCAGCCAGCCATCCTGATCTTGGGCGAACTGCTGCGCGGCGGTCAGCGCCTCACGCAGGCTGGCGCGCTCCTCGCCGTTCAACTCATGCCCGCGCAGGTCGAAGTTGTCGAACCGCTGATCTTCATGCAGCGCCAGGCTGTTCAGTTCCAACGAATCGTAGGTCTTGCCCGGTTGGCGAAAATCGGGCGCGACGATGTGAAAGACGGCGCTAATCTCCGGGTCCACCAGGCGGGAGCGCACACGTTCGTCCAGGTCTTCGAGGCGAAAATTGGTGGTGATGACCGTGGGCAGGTGGGCATTGTAGCGATAGTTGACAATCTGGTAGAGTTTTTCCTGCGCCCAGGGGGTGGTGCTGTGCGCGCCCAGGTCGTCCAGGATCAGCAAAGGTGTACTGCGCACCTGCTCGAAACGCTGATCGAAGGTCGTATCCGACTGCGGCGTGAAGGCCGCGCGCAGGTAGTCCAGGAGATCGGGCGCGACGACGAACATCACCGATTCACCGCGCGCCAGACGGACGTTGGCAATGGCAGCAGCCAGGTGCGTCTTGCCTGTGCCGCAGCCGCCTTGCAGCACCAGCCAGCCAACCGGCGCATCAGCAAATTTGCGCGCAAAGTCGTAGGCGCTGCGCAAGGAGCGGCGTTTGTCATCGGGCAGGCCCAGCCCATCGGGCAAGAAACGTTCGAACGTCAGGCGCTCCAGTTGACCCAAGTTGCTGACCTGGCGCAGCTGGCTTGCGCGCTCCCACGCCAACGTGCGCAGGGTGCACACGCAGGGCGCGGCCTTGCCAAAATCGGGATCGCCGATGGGTAGATCGCGCTGAATGAACCCGGCGCCGTGGCAGATGGGGCACACCTCGCCCTGGGTGGAACTACCGTTGCCCGACTTGGCAGCCGTCGGGTGATCCTGCGCGACGCGCGCGAGAACCTCAGCCAGGCTTTTCACACGTCACCTCGTTGCACTGTCGTTGCGAAACTGAGCCGCTTGGCGGCTCCCCGTCGAAAAACCGCAGATTGATCAGCCAGGGTGTCATCAGTAATCGAACGGATCGGACCGTTTTTCCAGCTTCTTTGTTTTTCTGGGGGCCTTGGCCGCGGCGGACTTGGCGCCCTTCGGCTTACTGCCTGACTTGCGCTCCGGCATCGGCGCCTCGCGACCTTCGAGCGCCCAGCGCTGCAGAATCGCCTGCACATAGCGCCAGGTGCGCTTGTTGCGCACAACCGCCTCACGGAACGCGGCTTCCAGCCACTCCAGGGGATAATCACGCTCCGCATGGCGCAGCTCGTCGGCCAGCAGGGGCTGCAGGAGGCCGATGTTCTGCTCGTACAAGACGAAGATGTTCGGGCGTTCGGCGCGCAGGGCGCGATTCTCAAGCAGCGGATCATCGAACTCAGGCATCACGCCGCTGCGCACGCGCGCCTGCAGCGTTCGCCCCATCTCGTCATTGATGAAGTACCAATCCTCACGCTCGCCAAAACGTTCGACCACCAGGTGCAGCAGGCTGCCGCGGGCCACGGCGCGCTCCAGGCCTTCTTGCACGGCGGCGCGGTCGGCCAACCCACTGCGCAGGCGCGCATCGGTCAACAGCTCATCGAGCGTCACAAAGCGCACTGAGCCTGGCTTTTCACTGATGCGCCAAAGGCAGAAGAGCGTGACCTTCATCTCGCCCAGGTGGTCAATCGTCGGCAGCAGGTCGGTGAAGGCAAACTGCGGCAGCGCCACCTGGGGCAGCTCGCCGGCTGGAAATCCAGGAAATCCTTTCATGGCTGACCGATCAAGCCTCGGTTTCGAGCGGCTCGCGCACCATTTCCAGGTCGCGGAACTGGGTCAATTCTTTGTGGAAGTACAACGAGACGGTGCCCACCGGCCCATTGCGGTGTTTGGCCACCATGATGTCGGCGATGTTCTTGCGCTCCGTGTTCTCGTCGTACATATCTTCGCGATGGACAAAAAGCACGATGTCGGCGTCCTGCTCAATCGAACCGCTCTCGCGCAGATCGCTCAAGATCGGCCTTTTGTCCGCGCGCTGTTCCACCGCGCGCGACAGTTGGGAAAGGGCCAGCACCGGCACTTTCATCTCGCGCGCCAATTCCTTGAGCGAGCGCGTGATGTAGGAGATTTCTTGCACCCGGTTCTCGTTGCGCGTGGACTGCCCCCGCATGAGCTGCAGATAGTCTACGATGATCACGTCCAGGCCATGCTCCGCGTGCAGGCGTCGAGCCTTCGTCCGCATTTCCAGCGCGCTGACCGCCGGCGTGTCGTCAATGAACAGATGGGTGTTAGCCAGCACGCCGGCAGCTTCCATCAGAATGGGCCATTCGTCGTCGTGCACATCGCCCAAGCGCAGGCGCTGCTGATCAATGCCAGTTTCGGACGACAGCAGGCGCTGCACCAACTGCTCGGCCGACATTTCCAGGCTGAAGAAAGCCACGCGCTGACCATAGCGCTTGGCCGCGTTAGACGCCATGTTGAGAGCCAGACTGGTCTTGCCGGCGCTGGGGCGGGCCGCCAGGACGATGAGATCTGATTTCTGCATGCCGCCGAGGATCTTGTCCAGCAGCTTGAAGCCGGTGGGCACGCCCAGGACCTCGCCGCGGTGACGGGCCAGGTAGTCAATCCGATCCACCACATCGCCCATGATTTGCTGCACCGGCACCAGGTCGCGACGGATGCGGCGCTCGGAGACGTTGAAGACAATCTGCTCAGCTTCGTCCACCACCTCATCGACATCGCGCGACTCGTCGTAGGCCATCTGGGCAATCTGCCCGGCGGCCGTAATCAAGCGGCGCAGCACCGCTTTGCGCTCGACAATGTGCGCGTAGTGCTCGATATGAATGGCCGTCGGCACCGCGTTGATCAGATCGGTGACGTATGCGTCGCCGCCCACCTCTTGCAGTTGATTGCGGCTTGCCAGTTCTTCGCAGACGGTGACAAAATCGGCCGGTTGACGCCGTTCGTGCAGATCGAGAATGGTCTGGTAGATCCAGCCATTTTTCTCGCTGTAGAAATCATCCGCGCGCAGAAATGACGCTACTTTGATGACAGCGTCAGTGTCAATCAGCAGCGATCCGAGGACCGCTTCTTCCGCTTCGCGGCTGGATGGAATCAATTTGTCCGGTGTGGTCATGCCGTCATCAAAATCCGTTAAAAGCAGACTTATCTGCAAAGGGCCTTAGGACAGCAGCGGCGAGGCCATGGCCTCGCCGCGCTGCTGCGTTTGCTCACAATCTGACGTTGAGAGGAAGTCTCAATCGCCAAAGCCGTCTATGTCAAGACCTTCCACGAACTCGCGGAAGATGTCCAGGCCACCCTCATCCTCTTTTTCGCCCTTGCCCTTGGCATATCCTGCGTCTTCGGCCTGCGGCGTCTGCACATCGGTTTCCGCTAGGATCGCGGCCCGGTCCATCACCGTTTCCGCAATGAAAATGGGCACGCGGGCGCGCACGGCCAGGGCAATGGCGTCGCTGGGGCGCGCATCAATGTCCACCAACTCGCCCGCCGCATCCACCACAATCGCGGCATAAAATGTCTCGCTTTGCAGGTCATTGATGACCACGCGCAGCACCTGGGCTTCCAGTGTGGTAATGATGCGCATCAGCAGATCGTGGGTCATCGGCCGGGCCACTTCCACGCCCTGCAGTTGGATCGTAATGGCATCCGCTTCAAAAGGGCCAATCCAAATCGGCAGGTAACGCTCGCCATCAACTTCCTTCAACACCACGACGCGATGCTGTGACATCAGACTGACCCGGACACTATCAATGGTGACCTCGATCATGCGGCCCTCCTCGAAAGCGGTTGGACATGTGCAAGCTCCAGCATAGCCTGCGGAGCGCGCTGGCGTCTGCCGCGCCACAGCGATTATACCACAAGCCCCAAGTCGCACCAAAGTTGGGCAGTTGGAGATGTGGGGGCGCAATGGTATAATCGCGGCTGTGATTCTGGCAACCAGCCAGCACAAATCGAACCCGCAAGGACAGGGATGAACCGGCAGAAATTAGACCCATTGCTGCAAGCGCAGATCGAGCAGGCCGAACCCGACCAGACTGTGCCCGTCATTGTGCGTCTGGACACGAGTCGTGGCCTGCAGCCCTCGTTCAGCGCTGGCGGGACTGTCGCCGCTGTTCGCTATCAGTATCGGCTGTTACCAATGGCTGCGCTCTTGACCACGCCAGGTCAAATCTACTCCCTTCTCGACGATCCAGCGATTGAACAGATCTGGTATGACCTGCCGGTTCAGGTCTGCCTCGATTTTTCTGCGCCGCTGATTCAGGCGCCGCGGTTGTGGAGTATGGGCGCAGCCGGACGCGGCGTGCGCGTGGCGCTGCTCGACACTGGGCTTGATGTATCGCATCCCGATCTGCGCGGGCGGGTGGTTGGCTCGGCCGTCTTTGTGGGCGATAATCTGCTGGACCGCCTGGGACACGGAACCCATGTGGCGGGCATCGTCGCCGGAAACGGTCAGGCCAGTGCAGGCCGTTT
>JBGAVB010000216.1:0-5118 GCA_044228345.1 Anaerolineae bacterium
TCCAACGGCGTGCCATAGCGGGCCGCGAGGACATTCAAGTCAACACGACCACCGAGCATCAGGTGGCCCTGCTGACGGGACATGAAATCGGTCAAGTGACCTTCCGGTGAGCGATGGAACCGGGACTGCATGAAAGAAGCAAACGTCTGCAACTGGACCAATGCCCTCCTATGATCTGTGCGATGTCTGTGCAGCCAACCGCTGCCCGAAAGTGCCCATGCGGCTCACCCGCGCGGGCACACATACAAAACGCCAGGCAGATGATTCACACACCCAGCGTTGCTCCGCGGCGCGCCAGGCTGGCGCGTACGCGGCAAGGAAGTATACAGTTACCTGATGTGAGCGGGATTGGTTGGCGCAAGCGTCGCCGTCAACAAAGGACGGAGCAGCGTTCGTAGGATCGTGCAGAGGGCAGAAAGAAGCCCGCATCTGAATCGTTGCGGGCCGGTGGCGGAGAAAACGTCTTCTGGATCACTCAGTGAGTTGAGAAGACGCGCCTCAGCCGCCCAGCCTACCTGACCGGTCGTGTTCTACCACGCTGTTTTCTGCGTCAAACACCCGCTTCGTAGAGCAAACGTCCATATAACCTCTAGAAAGCTCGTGCGCTGGTCAAAGGTGACATCGAGTCACCAAGGTGTTCAGCATGCTGAACGTCTTGCCTAACCATGTCATTGCAACCGATGTCGCAACGGCGAACGAGCGGCCAACAGCAGCGTTTGATTCGCCGCCATATCAAGTGTAATTATTACACAAATGAGGATGGATGTCAAACTTTGGTCGCCCGCGCGTACAAATGCAACTGCTTCGATCGCCGCTGAGATGCACAAGGGGCGAGGACAGGGCAGCCGCCGCCCACGGAACGCCGTGCGCTGCGCCGGCCTTGCTGCGCCCGCGTGAACATGCCATGCAAATTTGGCGCTCATACAGCTTTGTGCTACAATTTTGCTTGTCAGTCGAGATGCCCCAGTAGCTCAGTGGATTAGAGCGTCTCCCTGCGGAGGAGAAGGCCAGGCGTTCGAGTCGCCTCTGGGGTACCACTTCGCTTGTTGCAGCAAAGAGCCGATCATGGGTATGATCGGCTCTTTTTTGTGCCCGCTCATGCGTGGCTTGCCCGGTTTTTCATGGGCGGGCGAGTTGCGCCGAACTCCATTTGGGGCTACAATCAGGCTGTTGCCCCGCGCCTGTCCCCAAAACCATGCCTGCGACTACGGCTGATTCACATCATCGCCCAGAAAGGATGGGAATAGTCACATGACCAAGCAAACTATTCTCGCCGTTGACGACGAAATTCGCATCCTGCAGCTGCTGCGCACCACCTTACAGTTGGCCGGTTATCGCGTCCTGACTGCCAGCACCGGCACAGAAGGCTTGCAGATGGCGCAGCAACCTGATGTGGACATGGTGCTGCTGGACCTCGGTTTGCCAGGGTTGAATGGCTTCGATGTTCTGGCGCGCCTGCGGCAGGTGAGCGACGTGCCGCTGATCATTGTCACCGCCTGGGAAGAAGAAGAGAATAAGGTGCGCGGCCTGGAAATGGGCGCTGATGACTACCTCACCAAGCCGTTTGGCCGCCGCGAACTGCTCGCACGTATTCAGGCTGTCCTGCGCCGTTATCACACGGAGCCGCGGCCAGCTGACGCTGGCGTCTTTGAAAGCGGGCAGTTACGCGTTGAGTTGGGCCTGCGCAGAGTGATGGTGGCGGGCAACGAGGTGCACTTGACTCCCACGGAATATGGCTTGCTGGTCGAATTCATCAGTCATCCGGGCCGTGTTCTGCTGCACAGCTATCTTTTGAGCACCGTCTGGGGACCCGAGTACCGCGACGATGTAACCATCCTGCGCGCCAGTATCTACCGTCTGCGCCAGAAAATTGAAGCTGACCCCGCCCATCCCCAAATCATCCGCAGCGAGCCAGGCGTTGGGTACCTGCTGATTCAACTCTCCAATGACCCGCAGTAAACATCCGAGGAAAGCACCTGGTAAATCCTCTTCAATCCGACTCGGCCCAGGGTCGGGACATCTAGCGGGACTGGCTACCGACCGGTGGAACCTTTCTTTCGCCTTATCCGTCTGGCAGACAGCCCATGCGGACACTCAGCCGCGGGCCACAAATACGCATATTGAACCATGTAAGAAACACCTGAAGGAGAAGATCATGTTGACACTGAAACGAGCGTTCATCATCCACAAACCGGAGCGGCGCTTAGCGGCTGCTCTCATGGCGGCGCTGCTCATCCTCACGACCGCGCTGCCCGCGCCAGCCTGGCAAGGATCCGCAGGTGATGAAGGCAACAAGAGCATCGAGTTAACGGTGTACAATGATAACCTGGCGTTAGTCAAGGAAACTCGACCCATTACCCTCACCCTGGGCCTGAATGAGATTCGCTACGCCGATGTGCCGGCGATGATTGACCCAACCAGTGTGCGCTTTACCTCGCGCACCTCGCCAGCCGGCACCCGTGTGCTGGAACAAAACTACGAGTATGACCTGGTCGGCGCGGACAAACTGCTGGAAAAGTACCTTGACCAGGCGATTGAAATCGTCACTAAAGACGGCGCAAGCCACAAAGGCAAACTGCTGAATGGCAACGGCGATGTGATCCTGATGGCGGATGACGGCCAGGTCACGGTTCTGCGCCGCGACGAGATTCGCACCTTTACCTTCCCAGCCCTGCCCGAAGGACTTATCACGCGCCCCACTCTCGTGTGGACCGTTGACACCGACAAGGCTGGTTCCCACACAACCGATGTCACGTATCTGACGGGCGGCCTCAGCTGGCAAGCCAATTATGTCCTTCTGCTGGCGGAAAATGAAAAAGCCCTCGATCTCAATGGTTGGATCACGCTGGACAACCACAGCGGCGCGGCCTACAAGGACGCCAAGCTCAAGCTGGTGGCCGGCAATATCGCACGCGCCGCAACCGATAACAATGAAAAGCTGATGCTGGCGCGCACGGTGGATGCAGCGCAGGCGCCGCCAGCGCCGCAAGTCAGCGAGCGCGGCTTCTTCGAGTATCATCTGTATGAAGTAAACCGCCCCGTTACCGTGAGCAACAATCAAACTAAACAGGTCGAGTTCGTGACTGGCGCCAACATCACGACGACGAAGAGTTTCGTTTTCGATGGCTCTGCCCTGACATACGGCGGCTATGGGCCAGTCTTCGACCAAAGCTACGGCGCCGCCAACCAGGCAAAGGTCAAGACGATGTTGGAATTCACCACGGGCAAGGCGAACAACCTGGATGCAGCGCTGCCAGCCGGCGTGGTGCGTGTCTTCAAGCCTGATGTGGATGGCGTGCCGCTGCTGATTGGCGAAAATCAGATCGGTCACACGGCCAAAGGCGAGAAGGTTGAGCTTTATGTCGGCGATGCGTTTGACATTGTGGGCGAACGCACCCAAACGGACTTCAAGCGCCTGAGCGACAAGGTCGTCGAGGAAACCTTCAAGATCGTCCTGCGCAACCGCAAGGAGAGCGCCGTGGAAGTGCGCGTGGTCGAGCATCTATACCGCTGGAGCCAGTGGGAGATCGTGCAGGCCAGCGACAAGGGCTATACCAAGGTAGACGCGCAGACCATCGAGTGGCGCGTGCCGGTTGAGGCCAACGGTTCGGCGGAAATCACGTACACGGTGCGCTACAGCATGTAGCCGCTGCGACCTCTGACCAGAGGTCTGCGGATGCCTGAAGTCGCTTTTTGGCGTTTCGTCACTTTTTTGTTATACTTCGAGTGACACCAAGCGGTGTTTTCGTCACCACGGTTTGACGGGATCGGAGAGTAACCTCCGCGGCGTCGTCCGACCTCCAGTGCGTTGACGCCAACCGCCTTCAGAGGGAACCTCGTTGCCACACCCGCCGGTGGCCCTCGGTCTCTCCCTCGTCATTTCCGTAGAACCGAAGAGGCAGGCGCCCATCTTAGACCACTCAAAGATGGGCGCCTGTCTATTTCCCCCGCGTCTCATCGGAGCACATAGTCCGCGTTCAGTCACTTTTGGAAGACATGCTACGGTGAAGTTGCACAGTTGTGCTATAATTTTTCTTAATTCGATCATAAAAAGTATGGAAACTGCGGTCAGACCAGCCTCATTGACCAAAACGGACAGACTGGAATCATGGCAAGATCGAGGTGGCTGCATGGGACACTACACGGAACAGATTGCACAAACCCCGCTGCTCGATGTTCAGAAAGAGCGCCTGTTAGCTCAGCACATGTTAGCCGGAAAAGCGGCTCGTCAAAACCTGCACAATCGTCAAGCCATCACAGAAGCAGAACGGTATGAGTTGGAAGCCCAACAACGGCAGGGCGAGCGCGCCCGCCAGGCGCTCATCCTGGCGAATCTGCGGCTGGTCTTCAGTGTGGCGCGCCGCTATCAGAACCTGGGCCTGCCCATGGAAGATTTGGTGCAGGAAGGGATGGCCGGCCTGCTGCAAGCCGTTGAAAAGTACGATTGGCGCAAGGGGAATAA
Source organism: Anaerolineae bacterium (assembly GCA_044228345.1). Classification (GTDB taxonomy): domain Bacteria; phylum Chloroflexota; class Anaerolineae; order SSC4; family Amarolineaceae; genus Amarolinea. The sequence goes on from JBGAVB010000216.1 coordinate 4,463, forward strand.
GTTCAGCACGTACGCCGTCTGGTGGATTCGCCAGGCCGTCACGCGCGCCCTGTCGAATCAGAGTCGCACAATTCGACTGCCATCCTATCGCGTGGAACAGTTGAGCAAAATCTATCAGACGCGCGATCGGCTTTCACAGCGCCTGGGGCGCGATCCATCAACCGAAGAGATAGCCGAAAGTCTGAGTTGGGAGTCTGAGCAAGTCAGCTACACCCTGCAGTTGGGCGATATGCATGCCGCGTCGCTAAACGCGCCGATTGGCGGCGACGAAGACGACAAGACAGAGCGCACCCTGCTGAACCGCATCAGCGATGCACATGCGCCTGAACCGGTGGACCACGCCTATCGCTCGCTGCTCTACGATGCGCTGAACGACGAGTTGACTCGACTGGACCGGCGCGAGGCGGAAATCCTGCGCATGCGTTTTGGCCTGGGAGGCGGGCAGGAACACACGCTGGCTGAGATCGGCAAACATGTGGGGCTGACGCGCGAACGCGTGCGCCAGATTCAGAAGGAGGCGCTGGCAAAGCTGCTGTCCGCGCCGGAGTTGGCAAGTCGCTACGAGCCAGGTTAAGATTCTTTCCCATTGTCAAAAAAGCGCGCTCGGATTGAGTTCCAGGGCGCGCTTTTTTTGTTCCTGGCCTCTGCAAAGATAC
>JBGAVB010000217.1:0-5117 GCA_044228345.1 Anaerolineae bacterium
GATCAAGAACAAGTATCGCGGCTGGAATGGCTCGACGGCGGATCACAACTACAACTGGCACGATGGCACCTGCGCCACCTCGCCCTTCATCCCGCCCGGCAACAACTGCCAGTGGCAGAATGTACCCACCGACACCGACGGCCATGGCACCCACACCACGGGCACGATGGTCGGCGATGATGGCGGGGCAAACCAGGTGGGCGCAGCGCCAGGCGCCAAGTGGGTTGCGTGTAAAAATATGAACGACCAGGGCTGGGGCACGCGCGCCTGGTATGCCGACTGCTTCCAGTGGTTCGTCGCGCCGACCAACCTGGCGGGCGCGAACCCCAATCCGGCCATGTCGCCCGATGTCATTAACAACTCCTGGGGCTGCCCGAACACGGCCGGGGGAGAAAACTGCGACGACCCGGCCAACGACCTGATCAACGAAGTGAACGCCACGCGCGCCGCCGGCATCATGGTGGTCGCCTCGGCCGGCAACAGCGGTTCGGCCTGTGGCACCGTCAACACGCCGATCGCGATCTACGATTCGGTCTACACGGTGGGCGCTTTCTCAGCGTCCACGGGTAACATCGCCAGCTTTAGCAGCCGCGGGCCGGCCGCGTTCACCAATCTGCTCAAGCCGGACATTTCCGCGCCGGGCGTCGGCGTGCGTTCAGCCTACGCCGGCGGCGGCTATAGCTCACTCAGCGGCACCAGCATGGCCAGCCCGCACGTGGCCGGCGCCGTGGCGCTGCTGTGGTCGGCGCGGCCGTTCCTCGTGGGCAACATTGACGCCACCGAAACCATCTTGAACTCGACGACGACGCAGCGCACCTCAACGCAGGACTGCGGCGGCGTTCCCGGCGCCTCCATCCCCAACAACACCTGGGGCTATGGCGAGATCAATGTCTATGCCGCAGTCCTGGCCGCCGTGCCAACCGCCCTCACCCTCAGCGGCCTGAATGCGAGCGCCGTCGCCAGCAACCTGCCCCTCTTGCTCGCGGTCGGCCTGCTCCTGACGGCTGCCATCGTGCTGACGCGACGAATGCGCCGTCCGGCCGCCTGAACCTGACTCCTGGCCAGGGGTGCGGCGGGTCATGCATGATGCGCCGCACCCCCAATTTCGTTCCGTACCCCATCAACGCGGACATCCGGCGTAGAGCCAAAAACCAAATGAGGCGGCCTCATGGGGTCGCCCCAACCTTCGGCTGCCGCCGGTGACTCTATGACGGGTGAGCAGCGCGGCGCCTCACCGCTAAAACGCCGCCACCGCTTCGATCACCTCGCGGCCGATGATTTCCAACGGCGTGATCTCATGCACATTAGGAATGCTGAAGATGAACTGCTGGATGCCGATGCTGGCCAGACCGCGACAGAAGCCGATCAGGTCAGCCGGGGTCATGCCGCCAGGCCCAAGCATTACCACGCCCAGCGCGGTGCGCTCGATGTCGCTGTAGTCGCGGCCCACGTCATCGCAGTGACCCTTGAGCACCTCCAGCTTGTGCTTGACCTGGTCAAGGCCGGCGAAGGCAAAGAGGTTGCAGGCATCGCCATACTGAGCCACCAGGCGCAGCGTCTTCTTCTCCCCACCGCCGCCGATCAGGATGGGGGGATGAGGCTGTGAGAGCGGCTGCGGGCTGTTGATCGGCTCGGCCAGTTGGTAGTGCTTGCCGGCGAACGGCGTCGCATCGCCCGACCAGAGATGCCTGGCGATCTGCAAGGTTTCTTCCAGGCGCTCGAAGCGCTCAGCGATGGGCGGGAAGGGAAAGCCCAACCCCACGGCCTCGCGCTCGTACCAGGATGCGCCGATGCCCAGGTTGGCGCGGCCGCCGGAGAGCACATCCAGCGTGCTGACCTGCTTGACCAGGAAGGCCGGCTGGCGGTAGACCACGCCGGTGACCATCGCGCCCAGGCGAATGCGCTCAGTGGCGCCGGCCATGAAGCTGAGCGCGGTGTACGCCTCCAGCATCGGGTCGCTGGCCGGACCGATGCCTGGGTCAATCTGGAAATAGTGGTCCATCACCCACAGGCTGGCAAAGCCGGCCTCGTCGGCCGTGCGTGCGATGTTGGCCAGCGTGCGGCCCGTGTTGGCCGGGCTGCCGGGCCAGTTGAACGCAACGACCTGTAATCCAAGTTTCATGAGACACCTCCGTACTGTTGTGATTTCATTCTCGAACCGCGTGGCGATTGGTGGGATCGGCATAGGCGCCTTCCATCGCGCCCGGCCGACTGTCCTGGAAGATGGCGAACTGATTGCCGCTGGGATCGGCCAGCGTCTGGCAGGGGCCGTTGGGAATCTCGAAGGCAGCGCCCTGCCGCTGCCAGCCGCGCGCAACCAGCGCCTGGATCGTCGCCTCCAGGTCGGCGACCTCGTAGACGGGCATGCAGCTCGGCGCAGGGCGGTGATCGGCCAGCAGCAGCAAGGGACCGTCACCCAGGCGTAGGGCCGCTACCCTGGCGCCAAAGGACGCGAACTGCCAGATCAACGGCGCGCCCAGCTGCTCCCGGTAGAAGGCCAGGGTCTGCTCGAAGTTGGCGACGCCCACATAGAGAAAGCGCAGCGCGCCGAAAGGGGGCTTCATCCGAAGCTCTCCCCGCTCGCCCCTGCCAGGCGTGCGCTTGCGGCCCACAGGCGCTCCTGCACAGCCGCGTTGCGCGTGTACGCGCGGGTCGTGAGCGGCTTCTGCCCGTGGAAAAGCTGCCCGCTGACGCCGTCGCCCCGCGTCTCCGCCAGCCGGGCGAGGCCGGCCGCGGCCTTCTCGGACGGCTGCGCCATGAAGTTGAAAAGGCTGAGCAGCAGGCGCATCGGCGCGGGCGCCTCGCGCATCAGCCCGGTGCGGACGATGCCAGGATGGTAAGCGTTGGCCGTGACGCCTGACCGGCCAGCCGCCGCGCCAGGGCAAAGGTGAACAACCGTGACCAGGCAAACCTGGTTCTGCAGACTCAATGGCTCCACCATCTTGGCTTGTGCAGCTCCTTTCTAGAGCGAATGTTCATTCCAGTCGAGAGGAACAAGATCGGCTACAGCTTGACGGCATCCCAACACGCGGTGATCGCCGCCTCGATCGCTGGCTCGTCGAGCTGCACCTGGCCTTCGATGTGGCCGCGCACCAGGTTCACCAGGGGCGCGTTGGCGATCAGCATCAGCAGATGGATCGGCATGTCCTTGAAGATTTGCTGGGCGTGGCCTTCCTGAAAAAGCCTGATTGGCTCCTGCCAGAGCTGCATCCCCGCCTCTTTGGACTCGGGCGTGATGACTGGCGACAGCGAATACTGGTCGAGAAACTGGAACAGGTCGGGATTAGCCAGGTAGAAGCGAAAAAGGTTGCGCCAGATGCAGAAAAAACGCTGGCGCAGCGGCGCATCGGCCGCGTATCCATCCAACATCGCCTCGTGCACACGCAGCTTGAGCTTGCGGTAGAGCGCGTTGACCAGCTCTTCCTTGCTCGCAAAGTAGTGGTAGATCGTGCCCATGCCGACTGCGGCCTGGCTGGCGATCAGCGACATGGGAGTTGACTCCAATCCGCGTGCGACGATCAGGCGGAGCGTGGCTTGCAGAATGTTGTCGCGTTTGTCGGTCTGTTCTGGCATGAATCGCGGCTGTTTTGGAATGATTGCTCGATGGTACCATACACCAGGCGCGATGTCAAGGCTTTGGGGTATAATACGAATCACGATTATAATAATCGCGATTCGTATTATCCCGCGGCGGCTCGCCAAAAAGGAAAGCTGCACCTGCCACCGAGAGTCGGCCCGACAAGAACAAACGCGGCCTTTACCAGATCACTGATGCCTTCCTCCGCTTTTGGTTTCGCTGCGTGCATCCCAACCACGGATCGCTTGACCTGGGTCTAGCGGACGCGGTGCTGGCGCAGCGCGGGCGGCGGACCTTCAATCCGTTCGATTGATGATCCTGGAAATTGAACAACAGATAGAGAGTCTCATTCGACGGTTCATTCTATCCGATCCAACAAGGCAAGGAATCGAGCGGGCGACACGATTGGGATGAATGTTTGTGTCAACGACAGCCCTCATGGGTGTTGATCTGGCGCAGCGCGCACCTCGGCAATAGCCGTGTCCACATCCGCCGCGATTTCATCGTCGCTGTAGACGACGTTTTGCTCCGCCAGCCGCATCATCGCGCGGTCGAATTCAGCCACGACCTCCTGCTCTTTCCAGGCCAGAAAGCGGGTGAACTCCTCGTAGGGGACGATGGCGGCTTCTGGCCGGCTGCCTCGCGTCAGCACGTAGGGCATGTGCTCCTTGGTCACCTCATCGAACACAGATCGGAAGTTTCTTTGCAGGTCGGTGACGCCAATGATTTTCTGCATAATTCGTAGACCTCACTTAGTAGTAGAATACAAATCATGATACATATCGTACTACAAAGCTGCCGCGAATGTCAACCCCAGAGGTGAGGCTTCGGTACGCCGCCGTCTGTATTCTTTGCTATGCCGGCGCGCTGTCGTAAAATACCGCTCACATGGACGACGGAAGGCATACGCGCGACGATTACGCGCATGCTCCAGCTGTATTCATTGCGTGAAGGGAGGTACTTCTATGACACTGGACGGCTCTTTTGTCGAGCGCAACCGCGCGTCAACCGACCGCATCCGCGCGCTGGCTGCGCGCCTGACGGATGAGGAAATGCAGCACCCGGTGGGCGAACACTGGACGGTGGCGATCGCGTTGGCGCACCTGGCTTTTTGGGATCGGCGCGTGCTGTACGTCCTGGATATGACCGAACGCGACGGCGCGCTGTTCATCCCGCAGATTGATATCTTCGTAAATGATCTGTCGCTGCCGCTGTGGGCGGCGATTCCGCCGCGCGCCGCGGCGCAGATTGCCATCGAAACCGCAGAGGCGCTGGATGCACGGCTGGAAAGTTATCCACCAGCCTTGCTCGAGGAAATCCATGCCTACAATCAGCGCTGGGTTGTGCGTGCGCGGCACCGCCACGAACACCTGGATGAGGTGGATGCGGCGTTGACAATGTAGGCGCCAGACTTCCGAAGTCTTCAAGACCTCGGAAGTCTACGCCAACTGCCCGAAGAGCCTGCCCGTCTGCGCGGTTTCACAATCGTGTATTCGTGTGGCGCCACTGGTTGAGCCAGCGCACCTGTCCGGGCCAGTCC
>JBGAVB010000218.1:0-5106 GCA_044228345.1 Anaerolineae bacterium
ACCAAACGCACGCCGCTCGGCGGCACGCGGCTCTACCGCGGTCAGGCGCAAACCTACGAAACCTTGAAACTCAAAGGGACTGCGCGCCTGGTAGACTTCTAAGCGCAAAACGCTGTCTCAGCTAACAATCTGTCAAACGGAAAGGAGATTTGATTATGTCAATTGAAGCTCGCAAGGCAATTTCCCGTCGCTTCTACGAGGAGATCTTCAGCCAGGGTAAACTCGACGTCGCAGACGAAATCTGCGCCGCCGACTATGTCAATGAGGACCCCTACGGCCCGCCCGGCGGCTGGCCTGGCGGCCCGGCCGGTGTGAAGGCTCTTGTCAACACCTATCGCACCGCCTTCTCCAACCTGGTCTTCACGGTGGAAGATCAAGTCGCCGATAGCGATCATGTGGCAACGCGCTGGTCGGCGCGCGGCACGCACACGGGGCCGCTGCCCGGCGGCATCGAGCCGACCGGCAAATCCGCCGTGGTGACCGGCATCAGCATCGAGCGTTATGCGCACGACAAGATCATGAAATCCCGCGTGAGCTGGGACTTCATGGGCATGCTGCAGCAGCTCGGCGTCATTCCAACCCCGGGTGCATGACAGCACCGACCGTTCTACCCTGGCATGAAAGCGATTCTCTACGGCAGGGCGACCGTAAGCAAGCTCGTCAATTTCCGCTTGAGCGCATCTTGAGCCAAACGTAGACAAAGCATAAGGAACAGGAGATCACCAGCATGTCAACTCGCGATCACAAGGACGTCGCACAGCAGTTTTTTATGGAGCAGGACAAGCGTAAAGGCCCTCTCGATCCTACGCTTGTCACGTCAGATTACGCAGCCCAAATTGCCGGCTATCCGCGCATGGATGTTGACGGCCACTCCGGGTTCGCCGTGGTCTTCTACGAGGGCTTTCCGGACCTGTATCACACGATAGACGAGGTGTTCGCTGAAGGCGACAAGGTCGTGGTACGGTTCACGCTCCGCGGCCATCATACCGAGAACTTCATGGGGATTCCGGCCACCGGCAAGCCCATCGAAGTACGGGCTATCGTCATGATGACCTTTGCCGGCGATAAAATTGCCCGGCTCTCAGCACAATTCGATCAACTGGGGCTGATGCAGCAAATCGGCGTCATTCCCGCTTTAGGATAGGAGGGTCGTGATGACCGATCAGGACCGACGCTTCATCGCGGCTGCGCGGTTGCTGTACGGCGGCGACGCAGCGGAGCGGGCCGCCATCGTGCAGGACATTGTCTGGCATGTGCCGGGACACAACCCGGTTTCAGGCGACTATCACGGCTTCGAGGAATTCACGCAGCTGATGCCCAGCCGTATGGCGCCGCTCGACCGTTGGGATTTCAGCCTGACCCAGGTGATGGTCAACGGCCATTTCATCGTCGCGACGTTTCGTCTGCACGGCGAACGCAAGGGCATGAGCATTGACATGGACGGCGGCCATCTGCTGCGCATGAGCGATGATGGCAAGATCGCCGAGGGATGGGGCTTTGCCGGCGATCAAGACGCGCTCGACGCCTTCTTCCAGGCTTAGGATCAAGTCATCAGGCTGAAAGGCAGCCTGACACGATACTCAATTACAATCGCAGTGGAGGTTCAGTATGTCGTACGTGATCGTTCATCACATGGTCGAGGACTTTGCCCGGTGGAAACCGTTTTTCGACGGAGATGCCAATGTGCGCCGGGCGCATGGGTCACAAGGTTATCAGTTGATGTGCGGTGCTGATAACCCCAACGAAGTGGTCATCGTTTTCAAGTGGGACAGCGTGGAAAACGCACGCCAGTTCACCCAAATGCCCGCCCTGCGCGAGATCATGCAGCAGGCCGGCGTCGTCACCATGCCCGATTTCTACTTCCTGGAAGAAGTGGACCAGGGCGCAGCCTGACGCCAGCGAACGGCTGTGCGCCCTGGGGTGTTGGGCTGGAAGCGCGGTGGGCAATCCGGCCGTCTTCTCGCCCAACACCCTGGAAAAGAAAACGGCTGGCGGTCGCCGCGCCATTGACTCGCCACGAGGCATCCGATGAAAATAACACCTTTTGACCGTTACGCGGGCCTGGCCGCCATGGCCGCCGGGTTCGTTGGCCTGCTCTATTCGATTTCGTTTGTCGTCCTTCAAAACGGTCTGCTGAGCGCGCTCTGCCTGCTCCTGGGCGGTCTGCTTTCGCTGGCGGCCCTCGTGGGCCTGTTTCAGCACCTGGCGCCGGTGGATGCGCCATCCACGACGTTGGGCCTGATCCTGGCCGCGGTCAGCGCGCTCGGCGCCGCGATCCACGGCGGCTATGACCTGGCCAATGCCATCCACGCGCCCGGCGAGCTGACCGGCGCCGTGGCCAATCTGCCCAATCCCATTGACCCGCGGGGCATGCTGACCTTTGGCGTGGCTGGCCTGGCTGTGCTGCTGGCTGGTCTGCTCATGCGCGGCAGTCCGCGCTTTGGCCGCGGCTTCACGACGCTGACCTTCACGCTGGGCGCGCTGTTGATCATTGTCTACCTGGGCCGGCTGATCGTCTTGACGCCCTCCAGTCCCCTGGTGCTGCTGCCGGCGGCCGTCACCGGTTTCATCGTCAACCCAGCCTGGTATCTGTGGCTGGGGGTGCTGCTGCGCCGCGGCGTGGCCGCTGAGCCGAAGCTGAGTCAGGTCGGTTTGAACACACGGGGCGCCTGAACAGGCATGTTTTCCTGGCGGCGTCGCAACCCACGCAGAGAAAAGGAGCGCATCGCATGAGCGACAATTTGACTGTGATCGGCGAGATCTACGAGGCTTTCGCCAAAGGCGACATTCCCACCATCTTGGGCCATGTGGCTGACGACGTGCGTTGGGAGGAGTGGAGCGACAACACCGCCCAGCGCCAGGGTGTCCCATGGCTGCAGGCCCGGCATGGGAAAGCGGGGGTGTTGGAGTTCCTCCAGGTGATGGGCGGGCTTCACGTTCAAGACCTTCGCGTCTTATCATTGATGGCGGGCGGCAACCAGGTGGCTGCCGAGTTCACGATCGAGTTCGAGGTGCCCGCGACGGGACGCCGATGTCGCGACGAGGAAATCCACCTGTGGACGCTCAACGATGACGGCCAGGTGATACGGCTGCGACACTACACCGACACCGCGAAGCACATTGCCACAGCCGCGGAGTGAGGATGAAGAGGCGTTTCTGGCTTCTGGCGACCTTGCATCAGCACCGACTGCGCCCTGGCCGATCTGGGCATCCGGGTCGGGCCAGCGCGGGACGTTAAAGCGAACAGCGACTGAAGTTAGAATATGGAGGTATGATGTACGGCACTATCGCACGGGTCAAGATTGACCCATCCAGGCTGGAGGAACTGACAGCCCTTAATCGGCGTATCGCCACCGCGCCTGGTCAGCTCGCGCGCTACATGTACCAGATGGACGCCGATCCCGGAGAGGTTTTCCTGGTAGCGGTTTTCGAGAGCAAAGAGGCGTACTGGGCCAATGCCAACAGCCCAGAGCAGCATCAGCGTTTCCAGGAATTCCGGGCCTTAATGCTCACAGACCCGGAATGGCACGACGGCGCGATCGTTGACATGGCGCCGTGAATCGCGTGTAGTCGGCATCAGGAGGGTGCGGTGATTGACCGATGATCCGGGAGAAACCATGATCGTCGTTGTCACGCAATTCCTCTCGGAGACATCATCATGAAACGAGCCTTGCTGCTTATCGGCCCGGCCTTGTTTCTGTTGGCCGAAATCATCCTGCCAGGCGGAAGCGCTGACCCGGCGACCCGCACGGCCATTGTTCAAGCCCATGGCGCGGCCTGGGCATTGGGGGCCACCAGGTGATTGCGCTTGGAATCCTCTTCCTTGTACTCTGGCCAGGCGTCCTTTACGCTTTCGTGCGCGTGGGCAACGAGCTGACGACATTTTTCGGCGCACTCTTCTCTGTCTTTGCGCTCATTGCCGATTATGCGGTGGCTATGCTACAATTGCTCACCCTTGACCTGGTGCGGACTGAACCTGCTGACCAAGTCGCGCCGGTATTAGCCCTCGTGGGCCGCAGTTCGAACTTAGTGGCTCTGGCTTTCTTGCCGACGCTGGGATTCTTCTTTGGCTTTGGATTGCTGGCGATCGGCCTCTACCGCCGTACGCGGCAGGCCTTGCCGGCAACGCTGTTGGCCGCGGCGGGGCTTCTGATCGCAGTCGCCGGCGTCATGCAGGTCAAGTGGGCGTTTGTGCTTGGCGCGCTGGCGCTGGCCGCGTTCGCGCTGCTCTTTGCCAGCGTCGGCAAGCGCTTCGATTAGCCTAGCAGAGGAGAGTGTATGCCTGTTGAGAAAATAGAGACCGTGATCGTCGGCGGCGGGCAGGCCGGGCTGGCGACCAGCTACTGGCTCAAGCAGCATGGCCGCGAGCACGTTGTGCTGGAAAAGGCCGATCGGCCTGGTCACGCCTGGCGCCAGCGCTGGGACAGCTTCACCCTGGTGACGCCCAATTGGTCGTTCAGGCTGCCGGGCGCAGAGTACGCCGGCGATGATCCCGACGGCTTCATGCCGCGCGACGAAGTGGTCTCTACCTTCGAACGCTATGTGGATGCCAACCACCTGCCTGTGGCCTTTGGCGTGGATGTCACGGCCGTGGAACCGCTGGCCGATCAATCTGGTTACCGCGTGCGCATGGCCGATGGAGAGTACCAGGCGGCCAATGTCGTACTGGCGACCGGCCTTTATCAACGCGCCAAGATTCCGGCCTTTGCCGCGGGATTGCCAACGGATGTGCTGCAATTGCCCTCCGCCTCCTACCGCAATCCGGCCAGCCTGCCCCCCGGCGCAGTGCTCGTCGTCGGCAGCGGTCAGTCGGGCTGCCAGATCGCTGAGGAACTGCTCAAGGCCGGCCGGCGGGTGTTTTTGTGCGTGGGCACGGGAGGCCGGGCGCCGCGGCGTTACCGGGGCAAGGACACCTACCAGTGGCTGGCCCTGGCTGGCTTCTTCGACCGCACGCCTGACATGCTGCCTTCGCCCGCGGCTCGCTTCGCGGCCAATCCCCAGCTCTCCGGCGCGGGCGGCGGTCACGACCTGAACCTGCACCAGTTTGCGGCTGATGGCATGATCTTGCTGGGACACTTGCGCGGGATTGAAGAGGGCAAGTTGGGC
>JBGAVB010000219.1:0-5088 GCA_044228345.1 Anaerolineae bacterium
CGCCTTTGCTGGCGGGGCGCTCTACCGCTTGACGCCGACGCTCAATGTTTACGCCAGCGCTGCCTGCGGCTTCGAGACGCCGACGCTCAACGAACTGTTCTACTCCAGGCCCGGCAGCGGCCGCAAGCGCCCCGGCAGCGGCGCCATCGCCGCCAGCGCGGCGACGACGGAGGCCAGCGGCCGGCCATAGAAAAGGGCGACGGTCAGAGCGGCCAGCACCAGGGGCAATTGATGGGCGCCCAGGAGGCGCACCGGCAAACGGATCACCGCGGGGAGTGGGCCGGGCAGGCAGGCATGCGCGGCGGGGCCAAAGGTCACGTCTACCTCGCCGGCCGGGGCTGCGGCAGCGATGGGCGCAGACACACGCACGTCGGCGCGCACGTCGGCTGCGGCGCGCGTCCCCACGGTCAATACCGGCGCTGCGCTGCGTGGGGCCAGCGCCAGCACGCGCGGATCATCGGCGTTGAGCAGGGCCAGACCGTCCGCCGGCAGGGCGCTCAGCAGCGCGCCTTTTTCCTGCGCAATGGCGTCGAGCGCGCCAAACACGTTGAGGTGACTCTCGTGGATGGCGGTGATCAGGCCGACGTGAGGGCGCACCACCTGCGCCAGCAGCTCGATCTCGCCGAATTCGTCCGCGGCCAGTTCCAGCACGGCCAGCCGCTGCCAGGGCTGCACACGGCCCAGGGCAATCGGCAGCCCGAAGCGGCCGTTGAAGCTGCCGGGATTGCGGAAGACCGGGCTGTCGGCCGCGTCGGGGTCGCCGTCGGTCAGCGCGGCTGCAATCAGCTCTTTGGCCGTCGTTTTGCCGCTGGAGCCGGTCACGGCAATCACTTCCAACGGATGCTGGCGGCAGATGGCGCTGGCGTAAGCCAGGAGGGCCTGGCGCGTATCAGGCACGATGACGCAAGCGACAGGCAAGGGGCGGGCAGGCGCCTGTTCGCACAGGATGCCGGCCGCGCCGCGCTGCCATGCTTGCTCGATGAAATCGTGGCCGTCGCCTGTTTCAGTCTTGACGGCGACGAAGAGCGGGCCGGGATCGGCCGGCTGGCCGCTCAGGGTGCGCGTGTCGAAGGCAAAGTCGCTAAAGCGCGTGGCGGACGGCGGGCCGACCAGTTGGCCGCGCGTGGCCGCAAGAAGGGTGCTGAGTTCAATCATAGTAACTTGGATGACGAAAATAAGACCTTCGAGGTGACAGGCCCCGAAGGTCTTCTCTGCAAGTGATTGGCGATCGGTGCTTGGCTAATCTACGGCCGCGGTCCGTAATTCCTTGATGATTTCTTCCAGCACTGGCTTGAGTTGGGGAAGGTCATCAGTTGCCGTCAGCCATACCTGGGTGATATCCACACCGAAGTAGGCATGAATGAGCTTATCTCGCATTCCCGCCATATCGCTCCACGGCACGAACTGATATTTCTTGCGTAATGGTCGCGACAGGTGTTTGGCTGCTTCGCCAATGATCTCAATTTGCCGGATCACGGCATCTTGAATCAGCGTGTTGCGATTGAAAGTTGCTTCATCAACGTTCTCCAGGTATGCCTCTGTCTTGGCGATTGCATCCACAATATGTTGCAGATAGATTGTGTCATCGCGCTTCATAGATGATATGCGTTTCTTGTTTGATACGATCACGAAGGTATGGGCTAATGGCCGCTTCGGTCAGTAGGTCAATTTTGCGACCGAGTATCGCTGACAATTGACGTTCCAGGGCTATTACTGTCAGCAGGCTTTTACGTTTGGAGAACTCAATCAGCAAGTCTATGTCACTTTGGTCATTGGCTTCGCCTCGCGCCATCGAGCCGAAAATACCAATCTTGCTGATGTCGTGTTCTTGGCATATTCTTATGATCGCTTTCGTGTCTATGTCGCGAATTCCATAACCGGCCATAGCACGATCTCCTTACTCACCAAACTTGATGCCCTGCGCCAGGGGCAGCTCGGTGGAGTAGTTGATGGTGTTCGTCTGCCGGCGCATGTAATACTTCCAGATGTCGGAGCCGGACTCGCGGCCGCCGCCGGTTTCCTTTTCGCCGCCGAACGCGCCGCCGATCTCCGCGCCCGAGGTGCCGATGTTGACGTTGGCGATGCCGCAGTCTGAGCCGGCGGCTGAGAGGAAGGTTTCGACCTCCAGCATATTGGTGGAGAAGATGCTGCTCGACAACCCCTGCGGCACGCCGTTGTGCAGTGCAATCGCCTCGGCCAGCGTGTCGTATTCCAGGATGTACAGAATCGGCGCAAATGTCTCTTCCTTGACGATGTCGGTCTGCGCGGGCATCTTGACGATGGTCGGCTCGACGAAGAGAGCGCCCTTGTCAGGCAGGCGGCCGCCGCCAGTGAGGATTTCGCCACCCTCGGCGCGCACGCGTTCCAACGCGGCCATCATGTCATCTACGCCGCCCTGGTTGACCAGCGGCCCCATCAGCGTGCCTTCGGTGAGCGGGTCGCCGATGCGCACCTGCTGATAGGCGTTGACCAGGCGATTGGTCAGTTCGGCGGCGACGGCGCGCTGCACAATGATGCGCCGCGTGGAGGTGCAGCGCTGGCCGGCCGTGCCCACGGCGCAAAAAGAATGGCGCGCGTCGCCATGTCCAGGTCGGCGTGCGGTGTGACGATGATGGCGTTGTTGCCGCCCAGTTCCAGGATGCTGCGGCCAAAGCGCCGGGCAATGGCCTCCGAGACGTGGCGGCCCATGCTGGTGGAACCAGTGAACGAAATCAGGGGCATGCGGCCGTCATTCAGCATCAATTCACCGACTTCGGAGCCGCGGCCGATCAGCAGGTTGAAGACGCCGTCCAGGCCATAGTCGGCGGCCACGCGGTTGGTGATATGCTGCACGGCCACGGCACACAGCGGCACATCAGACGATGGCTTCCACACCACACAATCGCCGGCGGCCGCGGCGATCGCGGTGTTCCAACTCCAGACCGCGACTGGAAAATTAAACGCGCTGATCACGCCGACGATGCCGAGCGGATGCCACTGCTCCATCATGCGGTGGAGCGGCCGCTCTGAGGCGATGACCAGGCCGTAGAGCTGACGTGACAGCCCGGTGGCGAATTCGCAGATGTCAATCATCTCCTGCACTTCGCCCATGCCCTCGACGCGAATCTTGCCCATTTCCAGGCTGACCAGCTCGCCGAGCGGCTCCTTCAGCTCACGCAGCGCGTAGCCGAGGTCGCGGATCACCTGGCCGCGGCGCGGCGCGGGTCACGAACGCCAGGTCTCGAACGCCTGGCTGGCCCGCATCATCAGTGTTTGGTAGGCAGCCGGCGTAGCCTGAATAACCTTCGCCAGCGGCTGGCCGTTGGTGGGGTTGTACGATACCAGCTCACGCCCGCCGCGATCTTCGATCCAGCCGTTGGGGCCGGAGCACGCGCCGAAATTTGTCTCCTGGATGCTGAGCTTCTCCAGTAATGCCTGTACTGACTTCATTCTTTTGAATCTCCTTTGAATCAATCGAATCAACGCTCACTTGGCTGATTATCCGTGAGTATAGCATAGGAGTGGGTAAGGCGGAAGTTTTGCGGGCAAGAGAGTCGGCGCGTGCAGGATTGGATCTCTGATCATTCCCTATTCCAGGAGTCGTCGAAGCGCAGGACGACCAGTCCACAGCTGGCGTACGATTCTCATGTTGACCTCCTGGGGTATGAGCACCTTGAGATTGAACGAATCTTCGCGCACTGTGTTGTGTTACGCAAGTTGCTGACGCGCAGAGGTTACAGGAGTACGAGCAAGCGCCGTTCCGCTGTCAATCTCAGCGGTCATGGCGCTTGCTGGCTCGTGTATGGAGGCAAGGGTGGAGGGAGTTCAGGCCGGCGCAACGTTGATGACGTGGCGCGGCGCGGCCGTCAGACTGGCGCCCAGGCGGCGGGCCAGGCCGCGGCCGCCCTCATCCATCACCAGCTTGTGATTCCAGGCAAAGGCGGGGCGCAGCAGCGGCGCGAAGAGGTTCATCCAGGCTTTGGTGGTGCGCACGTTCCAATCGTAGCGCACGATGGTGTTCGCGCCGTCCTGCGTCAGCTCCCAGCGGCCTGTGCCAACGAGTTCGCCGATCGAATTGCCTTGCAGGACGTGCGGCGGCTCGATGATCGTGGACTCGATGTCGAACACCAGGCGATAGGGCAGCGCGGTGGCCCATTCGTGGTGCTGAATAGAGCCAAGTCCGTTGGCATCCCCGCGTTTGGTCAGCGTGACCTTTTTGACATACTTCCACCAGCTCGGATAATTCAACGCATCGAAAATCACCGGCCAGACTGCTTCGATGGGCGCGGCGACATGCCAGTAGGTGGTGAAGGAATAGAGCATAGGAATGGGCCTCCTTGAATCGTGGACAGGGGCGCGTTGTCCGCCCTGCCTTGCAGGCATGATAATCCAGCTTGATTCCTATTGCCAGGCCATTCGTTATTCACTCTCTGCTCAAGCCGCCGCGCCTGCATTTGACGTGAATCTCATCACCCGACATGGTTCGCCTTCACATGCGCGGCAGCATACTCAGCGCCTGATCGAGCTTGATGATGGTGTCCGGTAGATAGTAGCCCTTGCGCAGGCTGATGTTGGCATAGATGAGTGTGCGCGGGCCGATGACGCAGCCGGGGTTGAGCACCGAATTGCAGCCGGTCTGCGCATCGTCGCCCATGATCGCGCCCATCTTGGCCAGGCCAGTGTCAACCATTTGCCCGTTGACTTCCAGGCGGATGGTGGTGCGTTTGCCGGTGGCCGGGTCTTTGAGGCTGGTCAGCGCCAGGTTGCTCAACTTGGTGCCGGCGCCCAGGTTGACGCGGTTGCCCAGGATGGAATCGCCTACGTAGGCGAAATGCGGGGCATGGGCGCCGTTCAAGAAGATGGAGTTCTTGACCTCGCTGGCATGACCCACGACACAGTGATCGCCGAGGATGACATCGCCGCGCAGGTAAGCGCCGTGGCGAATCTCACAGTGGCGGCCGATGATGCAGGGGCCAGCGACATACGCGCCTGGCTCGATGACGCTGCCTTCACCCAAGTAGATCAACTCCGGGTGAACCAGGTAAGCGCCTTCAGCAACGACGCCCAAGAGCGCGGGCCGGTAGGCGTCAGCCAACTGCGCTTGCGCGT
>JBGAVB010000021.1:0-14409 GCA_044228345.1 Anaerolineae bacterium
CTGGCCGTCACGGATGACATGCGCCGTCCGCGCGCGCAGGCCCATCAGCGCCTTGATCGCGGCCGAGGTGCGGCCTTTGGTGCGCACTTCCAGCAGCTTGCCCAGTTTGATCAGCGTGATGATGACGGCTGCAGTCTCGAAATAGACGTGATCGCCCAGGCCATGCCAGCCGAACAGGCCGCCGACCAAGATTGCCAGGCTGTAGAAATACGCGGCCGAGGAGCCCATCGCCACCAACACATCCATGTTGGCCGAGCCGTTGCGGATGGACTTCCAGCCGCCGACGTAGTAGTCGCCGCCGACGTAGAACTGCACCGGCGTCGCCAGCGCCAGCATCAGCCAGTTTGCCCATGCTTCGTGCGCCCACATGCCGAGCAAGCCGGCATCACGCGCCATGCTGAAGAGGAACAAGGGCGCCGCAAAAGCCACGCCGGTCCAGAACTTGCGCGTTTGATCGGAGATTTCGGCCTCACGCGCGGTCGCTTCGGCATCCTCCAGCGCTTCGTCGCCCGTCGCCTGCACGACGCCGTAGCCGGCTTTTTCCACGGCCTGGATGAAATCCTGGCGGTTGGCCGCGCCGGGGATGTAGGTAATGCTGGCTTTCTCGCTGGCGTAGTTGACATTGGCCTCGACCACGCCGTCTACCTTGCGCAAGGCGCGCTGCACCGTGTTGGCGCAGTTGGTGCAGGTCATCCCCGTGATAGGCAGATCTACGCGCGCCTGCGGCACGTCATAGCCGGCATCGCGAATCCGCTGCACCAATTGGTCTTCTTTGACCAGCGCCGGATCGAAAATCACCTGCGCGCGTTCACTGGCGTAGTTGACATTGGCTTCGGTCACGCCTGCGGTCCGCTTCAAGGTGCGCGTGATCGTATTCGCGCAGTTCGCGCAGGTCATGCCGGTCACCGGCAGGCTCAACTCTTTGGTTGACATGGCGCCTTCCGCTTGGGGGATTGGCGGGGGTAGAAAAGACAAAGGACGAATGGCAGCTCGGCGGGTCATTCGTCCTTCAGGGGCAGCGGCGGACGGCTACTTCTCGACCGGATATCCGATCTCGTCCAGCATCGCTTCCACGGCGGTCAGGCGGCCGGCATCGGCCACTTCAACCATGACGGCCTTAGTGCTGACATTGGCCTTCACCGACGTTACACCAGCGACATCCTTCAGCTCGCGCTCAATCGTGTTGACACAGTGATGGCACGAGATGTTCGGCACGGAATAGGTCTTGACTGTCATTGCTTAGATCCTTTCGTTTGCGCACTGCGTTGACAAAAACCGCGCTTGCGGCTCGGCCGCGGCGGCGAAATCACAATTTGCTTCCGGTCTCGAACACGTGCAGCAGTTCTCCCAGGACACGTTCACGCTCCTGCGAGTCGTCGCTGCGCACGGCCGTAATCACGCAGGAGTTGAGATGATTATCCAGCAGCAGGCTGTTGACGCGGTCAAGCGCCTTCTGCACCGCCTGCACCTGGCTGATGACATCAATGCAGTAGTTGTCGTCGTTCACCATGCGCTGGATCCCGCGCACATGCCCTTCGATGCTCTTCAGCCGACTCAAAACCTGCTCTTTCATTTGCGCGTTCATCGTTTACTCCTGCTCTTACCCCACCCCCCACCGGGGGGGATACGCGGCCATTTTAGCACGGTCCTGGCCCGTTGTCAATCCGCCATTTGGCGTGTTGATGGGTCTAGCACGTATCCGTTGAACAACAAGTGAACAGCAGTTGAGCTGGTCACTAAGCAGCCGCCGGGTGCATCATCCATTCAGACCGCGGCGCAACACAGCGCCTCTGGAAATCATGCAGCAAGAGACATCAGGTGAGGAGGAATTCAGTCATGTCAACACAAACCGCTTCGAACACCGGGCGCATGACCGGCGGCCGCGCAGGCGCCGCGCTCCTGGAGCGCTTGACCCCCCAAGAGAAGCTGCTGCTTGCCGTCCCCCTTCTCGGCGGGCTGGTCTTCGGCTTCCTGCCGCTGCTGGCGCCAGGGCTGTTGGCCCGCCTGGCCGGCGCAGCAGGTAATGATCCCTTCATCTACCGGCTGGCCGGCGCGGCGACCCTCGGTTACGCGGTCGCGCTCCTCCTGGCGCTGCGCCAGGAGGCCTGGCTGCCTGCCCGCATCGTGGTGATCGCGACGCTAACTTTTAACCTCGGCTCGCTTTACGCCATTGCCCTGGCGATCCTCGACGGCAGCGCCACCTGGATCGTTTACGCAATCCTGGTCGCATCCATCAGCATCACGGCCATCACCGCCTCACTGCTTCGGCGGCACAGCGCCGTGCCAGAGCCTGCGCCTGATATCGCGGCCTGGTTGGTGACGCTCGTCTGGTTCCTGGCCATTGTGGCGACGCTCGTGGGCGCCCTCGGTCTCTTTGTCCCGACGATGGTGGCGCGCCTCTTTGGCTATGCCGGCACGGATACATTCCTCTATCGCCAGGGCGGCGCCGCGACCCTGGGCTACGGCATCATGGGCTTCTATCAACTGCGCAGCCGCACCTGGTCGCAATGGCGCCTGCCCTCTGTGATGGCCCTGGTCTTCAACGGCCTATCGTTCATCCTCGCCGTGCTGGCGCTCCTCGGCGGCGAATCCTCCCTCCTGCCGTTCATCATAGGCGGCGCGGCGTTGGCGGCAACGGTCGGCTCATTCATCGCGCTGCAACGCCAGGGCCGGTAGGATCGGCCAGCGGCCAGGCTGATGATTGCGGGACGAAATTTGCCCTATCGGGCTACGTGTGCTAAACTCTCGCCAACTTATCTGAAAGGGGGCGCCGTCAGGCATGACAACTCAAGAACTCTCCTTCCCTGTCTGCTTCGATGCGTGCGCCCTGTGTCTGCGGGAGTCCTAACCGGCTTCTGTTCACAGCATTAGCCTGACCTCTCACGGCCGCGGGTGCACGTTCAACCCGTGGCCGTTTTGTTTCTCTGCTCCAGCCACCGCCTGCGCCTGCATGGTCGTCTCAACGCACCGGCTGGCACGAACGGCGTTGGACACAGACAACGGCATCCGCCAAAGACTCAGCGCGGCCACGGGACCTGGTTCCTGTGGCCGTTTTTTGTTCACCGCCGCAGGGCAACGCAAGGGTAGTTTGTCTACAGAGGCCAGGCCCTGGCCGCGACCTCTGGCTTAATCCAACGACTCGTGTCAGCGACACAAGACAAAAATGAGTACCGTTACGATGGAGCACCAGAACGATGAATTTGCGTTCTTACGAAGACAATGAGGAATTTATCCCCTACCTCGTGCCCGATCGGCGCACGCATCGGGCAGAGAAAGGGCCGCGTGCACTGCCCACGCCGCCGCGGCCGCGGGTGGTCATGCCAGAAACGGCGGCCTTGCTTGGCGATGAAAACCAGATGACCATGACCTTCGGCGCGGGCGCCAGTGAGGAAGCGCTGCTGCAGGCTGCGCTCAGCGGTTTCTATCGCGACCATGTCATCACCGATGTCTTGGCGCGCGTCAAGGGCGGCAAGGAGGCTAATGTCTACTGCTGCCAGGCCCACCCGGGCACCGGACTGGAGCTGATCGCCGCCAAAATCTACCGGCCGCAGGCGCACCGCACCATGCGCAATGACGCCATCTACAAAGAGGGGCGCCTGATGCTGGACGATGAGGGCAAGGGAATCGTGCGCGGAGCCAGGATCAAGCGTGCGATCGCCAAAAAGACGGAGTTCGGCCGCGAGGTGACGACCTTCTCGTGGATCGAACACGAGTATGACATGCTGCAGCTGCTGCACGCGGCGGGCGCAGACGTGCCCCGGCCCGTTGGCCATGTCAGCAATGCCATTCTGATGGAATACCTGGGCGATGTCAACGACCCCGCGCCCAACCTGAACAGCGTGGTCTTGAGTCAGCGCGCCGCGCGCGCGATGTTCAAGTGCCTGCTGTGGCACGTGGAGTTGATGCTGAAGTACAACCGCATCCACAGCGACCTCTCGGCCTATAACATCCTGTACTGGGAGGGCAGGGCTGTGGTGATTGACTTTCCGCAGGCGGTCGTCGCGCTCAAGAATCCGCACGCGTTCGATCTGCTGCAGCGTGACATCGAGCGCCTATGCCAATACTTTGCGCGCTATGACATTCAGGCCGATGCGCAAGCCCTGGCCGCTAACTTGTGGCAAGCCTTCATGGAAGCCAGGCTGTAGAACCCCTTGCGCAGGCTGGCTGCTCCATCCAGCGCCGGGCAAGCCGAAATCGCCCTCGGCGACACAGGCTCCTTACCCGGCAGGCCTGCGCAAGGTTGATCGCTGTCCGGCCGCCAACCCTCGCAGGGGTCAGTGGACATCACACCGCCAGCCCGTGGCGGCGTTGCGCGCCTCTGAGGTCGTCATTTCGTCGCAGCCCTGCGAGGGGCATCCCCTTGCGCAGGCTGGCTGCACGAAAGATCATCGGGCAAGCCGAGATCGCTCTTTGCGATGTAGGCTCCTTACCCGGCGAGCCTGCGCAAGGTTGGGCGATTTTTCGGCTGCCAACCCTCGCAGGGGCCAGTGCACATCACTGCGTCGGCTTGTGGCTGCGTCGTGCGCCTCTGAGGCTGCCATCCTGCCGCAGCCCTGCGAGGGGGATCCCCTTGCGCAGGCTGGCTCCCCAGGTAGGTCACGCCTCCGGCGTGACAACGTCGTCAGCCGCAGCGTTCGCTTTTCTGTGACGACGTTGTCCGGCCAGGAGGCCGGACCTACTGGCTGCGCGCTCCTACGGCGGGCAAGCCGACATCGTCCTCGTCGGCACAGGTTCCTCACCCGGCAGGCCTGCGCAGGGTTGGCCGATTTCGCCCCTGCCAACCCTCGCAGGGGCCAGTGGACATCGCCGCGTCGACTTGTGAGCGCGTTGCGCGCCTCTGAGGTTGCCATCTTGCCGCAGCCCTGCGAGGGGGAAGGCGCTACGGCGCCAGCGGGAAGTATCGAACCTGCGCCTGGCACGATTGGATGGACAGGTCATCTATTTCCCATCCGCCGCTGGGCCGGCCGACCGTCCTGTCGGTGCCAACGCGAAAACGAAAACGCACCGTTTGCCCGGCGAACAGGTTCAGATCAACGATGTTGCGCAGATATTCCCACTGATCGCCGCACCAGGCCGGGCGACCGGCCAGCGGGTTGCCGAAATTGGATGCGATGACGCCGTTGTAGGGCTGGGTCAAGAGCATTTCGTTCGGCGCCTGCGCCCAGGTCACCCCGTCATCGGTGGTGATTTCCAGCAGAGCGCCATCGTAGCAACCGGCCGTGGCGGCCTCGAATATCTGACTGTTCCAAAACTGGAGCGTCAGCGGTGCTTGCCCGCTGGGCAAGCTGAACGGCGGTGAAACCAGGATCACCTCGCTGACAGCGGCCGGCGCATCGGCGTGCCAATGCTGCGGCGGACTGTGCCAGCGGTTGGTTGCCAACCTCCACTGGTTTGGCCCGCTCACCGTGACGGCAGTCCAGCCGTCAGCTGCTTGCGGCCCGTCGAAGTCACTCTTGTAAAGCACGATCGGCGCCGTCCCTGGCCCGCAGGCGCCGGGGATGTTCAGAGTCGTGAAGCTGAACACGGCCGAGGTTGCGCCGACGCTGCATGCGTTGGATGCCTTGACGCGCCAGTAAAAGCGCGTGCTCGTGGGCAGATCGCTCGTTGGCGTGAAACTGGCGCTGGTCAGGCCGCTGGCGGCGGCGACGATGGCGCTGAAACTGGCATCAGTCGCCATCTCGATGGCGTAGGTCTGCGCCTGGCTGGCCGCCTCCCAGGTGAAGGTTGGACGCCGCGGCTGTAACTGTGCGCCGTCGGTCGGCGCGAGCAGTTGGGGCGCGCCCGGGGCCGTCTTGAAAATATCCAACCCAACGGTGGTCGTGTGCGTATCGCTGACGGTCACGCCGACCAGGTTGATCGTGTACGCGCCCGGTATGGCCGCGGCCGTGTTGCCGAGCGTCAATGTGGGGGTTACGGGCGGCGTGACGGGATTGCCGCTGAATCCGATCATGACCCCGGCTGGCGCGCCGCTCGCGCTCAGGCTCACCGGCTGGTTGTAGCCCAGGATGGAGCCAACGGTCAGGGTGTAGATGGCGCTGGCCGGCGCGCACACGGCCTGGCTGGCTGGCATAGCCGTCAAGGTGAAGTCCGGCCGTACGGTGCAGTTGGCGCAGATCAGGGCAAAACTCTGATCCGTCGGATCCTGGTTGTACAACACCGCATCGCCCGGTAGATTGGCGGCCTCCACGCGGATGGTGACAGTGTCGCCATGCGTGCGCAGATAGACATTTTCCAGGTTATTCCTGGCGTCGGCCGCGCCGCCGCTGATTGACCAACCGCGGCTAAAGACATTGCCTTTGTAGGTGATCGCGCCGTAGGTCAGGGTCAGGTTCAGATCGTTGACCAGGGCGGGGTTGGCGCCGACCGCGCCCGGCGCGTCGCTCCAGGCCAGCGTCACCTTCAGGGGCCGGGTCGGGTCAGGTACACCCACCGTGACTTCCCAGAACTCGCCTGTGTCGTGCAGCACGGTGGACTGATCGTGATAGACCATGGCCAGGCCGCTGCTGATGACGTTGGTCAGGTTGATGCGCCCCCATCCTTGCAGAATGTTGGGGATGGCGCCGCTGCTCATGTCCACGGCGCCGTTGACCAACAGCGCTTTGGCCATGGCCGGACTGGGATTGGCGCCGGCGTTGAAGCTGCGCCACCACTGCGTGATCAGGGCCAGCGCGCCGGAGGTGTGGCCGGCAGCCATGCTGGTGCCAGAGCAGTAGGCGTAGAGATTGTGGGCGCCGGCGATGGCCGTGCTGCAATCGCCGCCCAGGTGGTTGCGCGTGGAGGCGATATTTTCCCCTGGCGCGGCAAGCGTGGGCCCATAGCGGCCATCCACCGTCGGCCCACGGCTGCTGAAGTCAGAAATGGCATCTATGTTACTA
The DNA here is from genome assembly GCA_044228345.1 of Anaerolineae bacterium. Taxonomy (GTDB): domain Bacteria; phylum Chloroflexota; class Anaerolineae; order SSC4; family Amarolineaceae; genus Amarolinea. The sequence continues at coordinate 6,876 of JBGAVB010000021.1, forward strand.
CTCCAGCCGGAGCGGAAATTTGTGCTGCTGGCGGCAACGATCAGGTTCTTGGCCTCGGCGGGCGCGGTCAGCGTGCTGGCAAGGTAGCCGGCGTTGCCGGCCGAAAAGACCTCGACGAACGGCTCGGCGATGGTCGGCGTGTCGAAGTTGCCGTCCAAGACGATGAAATCGTGTATGCGCTCCGTGGCTTGATAGCCATGATTGATCCCTTCGCCGCTGGTCCAGGCGCTGCTGCCGCCGACTGCCCCGCCCAGGATGGCGCGCCGGCTCATTTCCTGCCAACCGCCGGCCGGCGGCCAGGCGTTGCCTGAGAGCGGGTTCATGGCAAAGATGTTGGCGCCGGGGGCGACGCCCAGGCCGTAGAGAAAGCCCTGCTCATTGCCAAACCCGCCGGCGCCGCTGCTGGCGATGGCGCCGGCGACGTGCGTGCCATGACCGCCGCCCGCGCAGTCGCTGCCCGGCTGGCCGGGGATGCTGCACGCGCCGGGGAAATCGGCCCCGCCCACGATGCGGCCGCTGAAGTCGGGATGATCATAATCTACCCCGGTATCAATCGCGGCCCAGGTGACGCCGCGGCCATCGAAGCCCAGGTTCGCCAGCCAGGCGCGATAGCCCGGAAACGGCCGGCCGGCCGCGTAGTTGCCGGCCACGATCTGATCGGCCGTTTCATCCTCCACCTGCGGTCGCGGGCTGGCGTACGCCAGGGCCAGAACGGTGTTGAGTTGGCTGACCGCAGCCAGTGCGTCGGCGTCCAACGTGATGATGGCATTGTAGAAGGCGCGGTCCGGCTGCGAGGGATAGGTCTGCACAATCTGAGCGCCGAGCTTTGCCAGCGCGGCCAGGGTTTGGTTGGGCTGGCCGTCGTTGTAGAACATCACGTCCACATGCTCGATGCGGCCGCGGCGGCTGCTCAGGTCTGCGTTGAGCTTGTAGGCCGGGTGAAAGGCGCCTTGCCAGCGCACGACGCCAGACGCGGCGGCGGCCTGCGCCTGCGCCGCCGTGCCCCAGACCAGGTAGGTGTTGGCGGGGTAATACTGCAGCGGCTTCAACCCGGCTGCTGCCAGGTCCGCCAGCCAGGCATCTTGAATGGGGCCGGCGAACTGCACCAGGCGCAGGGCCGGGCCGGCGTCCAGGGCCTGCATGGCCTCTGGCAGATCAGGCTCTCCTACGGCCACGGGATCGAAGACGAAATCACGCACTCGCACCTGGCCGGCCTCTTCATCCAGAGTAAAAGGCAGACCGCTGGCGCGCAAGCGAGCGAAGTCGGCCGCATTCAACTGCAGCCAGCGAAAACTGCCGTAGTTGATGGCGGTCTGGGGGGATAGGCGCAGGGCACTAACCTTGCTGACAGCAAAGTCGGGTATGCGCACGAAATGATCGCCGCCGCCAGGCGCCAGGGGCGCCGCGCCGACCGGCAAGGCGACCAGCAGCGCGAACATCATGATCAACGCCAGTACATGCAGGCGCTGCGTCTCATCGGACCGAGAGAATCTAGTGCGCATGAGATACTCCTTCCTCCCCTTGCGCAGGCTGGCTGCCCCACAAATCGCCGGGCAAGCCGAAATCGTCCTCGCCGACACAGGCCCCTTACCCGGCGAGCCTGCGCAAGGTTGGCCGATTTCGCCCCTGCCAACCCTCGCAGGGGTCAGTGGACATCACAACGCCGGCCCGTGGCGGCATTGTGCACCTCTGAGGTCATCACCTTGCCGCAGCCCTGCGAGGAGGAGCGTAGGCTATCCCCCCTGGCGCACAAGCGGCAGGTACCGTGGCTGCAGCACGGCATGACGCAGGATGACCAATCCTCCGCTCTCCGCCGCCACATACACCTGATCCCCCGCCACCGCCACATTCCAGGCATAGCCGGGGGTGATATACGCCGCCGCCTCCCGCGGCCGCGCCGGGTTGCTCACGTCCAGCATACGCACACCGGCCGGCCCGTCCGCCAGGTAGACCCACCCCCCCTCCACGGCGACGCCCCACACCAGCCCCGGCGTGTCGTAGGTCGCCACGAGCCGCGGCCGCGCGGGATCGTGAACATCCACGATGTGCAGCCCTTCCTCGCGGCCAGCCACGAAGGCCAGCGTGCCGCTGATGGCTACCTCCACGGCTACGCTGGGCGTCTGCCACGAGCCTGCCTCGAACGGGCTGTCGGGCTTGGAGACATCCACGATGCGCAGCCCTGCCGCCCCATCGGCCAGGTAGACCAGAGACGAGTCCGGCGCCGCGGCCACCGCATACGCACCCCCTGGCGAGTCGAAGAGGCCAATCTCCGCCGGATGAACCGGGTCGCTCATGTCCAGTGAGTACACACGGCCATGCATGCGATCGGCCGCATAGGCATAGCGCCCCGCAACCGCAACATCCCGGATGAAGGTGTCATAGGGTTGAAAGAAACCCAGTTCCCACAGCTGGCCGGGATCTTGCACATCCACAATGCGCATCCCTTTTGGCCCGGCCGCCACGTAAGCGATCTGCTCGTCCAGGGTGATGTTCCAGGCCATGCCAGTGCTGTCGTAGACCGCCATCTGCGCCGGCTGGTCGGGTTGGCTGACATCCACGATGTGCATGCTGCCATCATGATCCGCCACATAGGCCAACATCTGCGTGGTGCATTCACCAGCCTCACACACCGACCCCGACGCCAGGCTGACCCCATACGCACGTCCCGGCAGGTTGAACCAGCCCACGCGCATGGGGGCGGTGGGATCGGCGCCGCTGATGACCTGCAGACCCCGGCTGCCGCTGGCAACGAATGCCAGGGGTGTTTCCTGCCCTGGCCGCATGGCAAGCGCCACCTCACCCGCCCCTCCCATCGTGTCGTAATAGCGCCAACTGACCAGCGGGCGTTGTGGATTGGCGACGTTGACAGTGTTCACGATTCCACTATCCGCAAGAACGAACACGCGATGCTCCGCCGCTGCCAGCCTGGAGATGAATCCGATGAATCCCATCGAAGCTCCCACCACGCGACGTGGTTGGGTGATGTCGCTGAGGTCCATGATGTCCACCCCGCCATCACCGCCAATGTAGGCGTAGCTGCCTGCCAGCGAGACATCACCGCTTTGCATCATCCCCATGTAGCCACTGTAACTGGCCGTCAACACCGGCTGGTCGGGGTCAGTGACATTGACGATGTAGTAATAACGGTGTTCATCGGTGACATGGGCGAATACCTGGCCCGGCACGCTGGTCAGGTCGGCGGCCACGCGCCAGGCATGCCCCGGCGTGTCATAGAAGCCGGTCTCCCGCGGTAGGGTTGGGTCGCTGACATCCACGATGCGCAGACCGGCCTCGCCCACCGGCACGTACACATAGACCGACCAGGAGCCAGCCGGGGTGGGGACCGCAGCCGCGGCCACATCCTCTGCCGCGGCCGGAAGCGCCAGGGAACTCGCCAGTGTGGGCGAGAGGGGATCGGTGAAATCCACGATGGAGAGAGTCGCGCCGGCCACCAGGTAGAGAAAGGCAGGCGGCTGGTCGCGCCGGTTGACATGCGCAGGCGCCACCGCGGCAAACGCCATCGCGACCACCGGGGCCGAGAGCGCCAACGATCGCCCGACCAGGACGGGCATCGTGGGGCTAGCGACGTCCAGCACGGTCACCGTCTGACCCAGGCCGATTGCCGCGTAGGAGCCAGTCAGCGCCACGCTCGAGATATCCCCGGCAACCTGGGCTGTCAGGATGAGGTTCTCCTGCGGCCAGACCGTGGGGGCGCCGTCTGGCGCCAGGCCGCTGGTGCGCAAGAGAACCGGGAGCAAGAGCAGCCATATCCAGGGTTTGAACATCGTTGTTGAATCCTTTTCAGATAGGCTATTACTGTACCGGCGGCGCATTCAGGCAGTTCCACGTCAACCCGCCGTCGTCTGAATGATAGTAGTGAAGATTTCTCCCAGCCTGCGTCGAGAGAAACAGACTCAACGGCCGGGTACGGAGCCCGGTCTTACCAGCCAGCGGCAAGTACGTCTGGTGATTGAGCGTTGCACGGACCGCACGCGACGCAATACCTTCCGGGCTATTTCTCTCCTGGCGCAGATCGCCAATACCCGGTGCAACCTGGTTGGAATCACCGACCCGCCTCCTGACATCGAGGCGTGGTTCCTGCACACCGCTGGCGATGACCGACCAGTTCGCGCCATCATCGTAGGATGCCAGCACAGTATTTTCGGTCGCAATGAACAGCGTGCGATCTTCGACAAAATTGGGTGAAAGATCCAGGTCTGCTATGTGAGCTCCGCCGCCAAGGCCAAACATCGGTTGCCAAGTCTCCCCGCCGTCCTGACTCTTGAACAAGGTCTGCACCTGCGCCCCAAACACCGTATGATCGCGGGCGAAGTTCGGCGAAAACATGATCAGGTAGCCTGGCCCTGGTTCTCCTTCAGGCCGCTGCCAAGTCATGCCGCCATTCGTAGATCTTATCAGATAATCCGCCAGGCCATACAGAGTGCTGTCTTCGGTGAAAGTTGGCGACACATGCAAGTAATAGGCGTTGGTCTCGTCCCACACCGCCTGCCAACTCAAACCGCCGTCGTCGGAGCGCAAAATACCCAAACCGGATTCAGTGGGGAACAATGGCTCAGCGCGAACCGCAAAGATCGTTTCTGCACGATCCGTAGTAAACATGCCTAGGCAATTCGGATCACAGGCTGTACGTTCTTGCCAGGTAATGCCTGCGTTCGTACTGCGCGCAATCCCATAGATTTTGCGCCGGTTATGCCAATGTCGAATGTAAAGCGTTACGTCTGTGTCTTCAAACGTACGAACGACAGCCAGGTCGGAGGCTTCTTCGCCAATGACTGATGCACGATAGATCATTTGCCAGGTAGTCCCGTTGTCCCGACTGCGCCAGAGTTGTGGAGAGTAGAGAAAAAAGAGCGTGCGATCTTCCTCGTAAACTGGAGAGGGCACGAGATTGCTCCAATACAAATATGGAACAGACGAACACAACGGCAACGTAGAATGTGCGCCGTTTGGCTCTGCGCCGGACAACGCCCCATCTACCCCGCTGTTAGAAATCATGAGGAATGCAACCGTGATCCATTGAAGTACGATCATCAACGGCCTGATTCGTCGCATTGAATGCCTCCCTTCACGGCGTTGATGTATGCGTTGGCGTGATCGTTGACGTTGGCGGCCACGCCGGGTCGTAACTGGCCCATTCGTTTCCTAAGATCGTCAACCGATAAGGCGGCGTGCCAGTCGCCTCTGGTTCCATCAAGCGCGTCCGCGCATCACCATCAGCCACACTGAACCAGGCAAGGCGGAGATAACCAGGGTTTTCAGAAGACCCCATGAATCCAGCCATCGGCTTCATCAGGTAGTCTCGCACATCTGGTCGCGAAGGAGTGGGAGTAGGGGTCCCAGTAACTGACGGAGGACCATACAAATAGCCATACTCTGTAATCCAAAACGGTCTATCTCCGACCTCAACGGTTTCAGTCGCCCGAAAAGCTTCCACATAAGTTGGAAGCTTGGTTCGCAAGCATGAGTCAAACACCTTGTCAAACGGTTCCGAATTGCAGTCAGTACTGTTTGTATAGGGGTAGATGTGCAGATGGATGCCATCGAGGCCCAGCGATGGCGTTGGAGTAGTCGTGGCGTCTCCATCTCGCAGTCGTCGCAGTTCAGTGATGAACGCTACCCACCAGTTGGTTCGATCAGCATGATATTGCCCACAGCACAGAACGCGAGCCGTAGGGTCTACTTCCTTGATCGCCATATACACCCTGGCGTATTCTTGGGCGGCTTTTACCGCCAGCTTTTGCGTCTGCGCGTTTAGGTCAGGTGCGGGTGTTACATTCTCGCCCCACTGACAAGTTACATCAGACGTATTGGCGCAGAAAACTTCTGCACATTGTCGGTAGACGAAATAGGCCGTGGGCGTAACGCTTGGCGTAACGCTCGGAATCGGCGTCGCACGCAGCTTGATTGCAGGGTGATCCGGCTCGTTGAAGACCAACCAGGTGCGTCCCGGATGCTGCGCAACAAGCGCGCGCAAGGGGTCAGTAGAATTCCCGAAGAATCCACACCACAACATGGGCACAAATCCGTTTCCATCATACTCGCCATAACTGCTGTCGTCTCCCCAGTCGTACCACCAGCCCAGGTTGAAGTTGTCGAGATGAGAGGTGTCCGACCAATGCTCACCTTCTTTGATGGCATTTCCCACCCCCTTCCAGCCATAGAAAACGTTGACATATGGAAGATAAGTGAGCTGAGAAGTCTGTGGCAGCGACAAGATCACCGCAGATGGTGGCGTAATCGCTCGAACATCGTCAGGTGTTGGGGTGACAGTGGCAGTCTCGTGTGGGGTAGATGTGAGAGTACCAATGCGTGTCGGCTTGGGGTATGCATAGCGGCGAGCATCAAGCACGCGGGCCAGGGCTTCATCGGTGATGACGCCGATCGGCCGGGGGGTCTGGATGGGCGAATTGAAGAGCAGGGCGCCGGCGGCCCGTTCCGTAGCGTCAGTCATGGCGACAGAAAGGGCCATGGTCACGAGGCCGGCCATCAGGACCAGGAGGACAAGAACCCGCTTCCCTCCATCAGGTTGAATGGGCTGCACTGGAGTCTTACCCCCTAAACACGAATTGTGTTCGCACGGGCACCTGACGTCAGAATAACACGGTTTGCGGTGGATGTCAAGGGTCTGTGGTTGTCGGTTGTCTCTCTTGCCATGCGCGTTCATCAACCAGCGTCGAGTCACCCGAAAGAATCTCTATCAAGCACACTGGGCTTAGGCAAGGTTGGTTCCCAGTGCCTAACCCTCGCATGGGTGCGTGGACGTCGCAGCGTTGACTTGTGAGGGCGTCGCGTGACTCTGAGTGCGTTGACCGGTCGCAGCCCTGCGAGGCAAACTCAGCGGCGCAGGGCGCGGACTTCCGCCTGTAGATCCGGCGAGACGGGAAGCGCTGCGCTGTGCGTGTAGGTAACCCAGGTGCTACCGGTGGCATGCCAAAAGCAGCAGTCCGCGTTCGCGCGGCCGTCCCAGCCCTCGGTCCAGACCGAGCCGTCTAGGGCCACAAGCAAGCGTCGCGCCGGCACGTTGATCTGCGTCCAGGCTGTGCCGTCCCAATGCGCCAACGCGTAGATTCCCCCCACCCAGGGCGTGCCATCGGCGGCGAAGGCAAGATCAAACGGGAAAAATGCGCCCCGAAAGGTGCTCTGTGCACAGTCCAACGGCGCCAGCGCTTCCCATTGTTCCGCGCGCCGCCGCCAAACCCCGCAGCCCGCGCCCAGGTAGAGGTCGCCATCCGGCGCGACCTTGAGCACGCGGATCACGCCAGGGATGGCCTGATGGGACAGGCGGCCATTCTGCAAACGGTACAATCCGAGCAGCGGACTGGAAGGGGGCGAGCCGCCGCCGCCATCGAAGGTGTCGAAGCCAAACCAGTGCGCACCATCGGGCGTCACCGCCGCCGTACTGCTGGCCGCTGGATTGATGGTCTCCGCGGCCAGGGTCAAGGTGGCGCCGTCAAAGGAGAGGGTGCGCGTGATGGCCGGGGTGTGCATGGGGCCAGCGATAATCATTTCAAGG
>JBGAVB010000220.1:0-5084 GCA_044228345.1 Anaerolineae bacterium
AAACGTGGGCGATTACCTGGCCTTCCTGCCGATGACCACCCTGGGCTTCAGCTACGACCATCGCATTTTGGACGGCGCCACGGCCGACGCGTTCTGCGCCGCGGTCAAGGATGCCCTGGAAAAGTGGCAGTAAGCGATCACACGTGACGGCTGGCCGTCACCACAAGTCGCCAACACAGGCCGGGGCTCAAACGAGAACCCGGCCTATTTTTTCTGGTAAACTTCGGGCAATGTGCTATACTTGAGCGGCCTTGCGCTGGAAAAGCTGTTGGAGCAAAGATCTCTTTCGGCGGTTGAAACCGCAGCAACCTCTGCAAAGCCGGCCTGCGCAGGTTAAGACCAAGTCGGCGTCAGGCCAGCTTGGCAATGGTTGCTGCGACGGTAGTCGCCAGATGATCGGGGAGCATAGAGCAGATGACTTTCAAGGACGTACCCAACCAGGTGGATTTCGTGGCCCTGGAGCAGGATATTCTGAAGTTTTGGCGTGAAACCGACGCCTTCAATGCGCTGCGCCGGCTGCGCAGTCAGAGCGACAAACGCTGGAGCTTCCTCGATGGCCCCATTACGGCCAACAACCCGATGGGCGTCCACCACGCCTGGGGACGCACGTACAAAGACCTCTTCCAGCGTTTCTATGCGATGCAGGGCTACAACCAACGCTGGCAAAACGGCTTCGACTGCCAGGGCCTGTGGGTCGAGGTGAATGTCGAAAAGGAACTGGGCTTCAAGAGCAAGCGCGACATTGAATCCTTTGGCCTGGCCGAATTCGTCAAGCTGTGCAAGATGCGCGTCCTCGAATTTTCCGCGGTGCAGACCGATCAATCCATCCGCCTGGGCTACTGGATGGACTGGAACGATCCAGCCGAGCTGCGGCGCCTGCGCAGCCTGCTCAGCGAAGACGCCGGACAGCCGGCGACGATTCAGGGCACACACGGCCCGGTGACCGATACGGTCGAGCAGGTCGTTGGGCGGCTGGGCATGCCGGACGTCGGCGGCTCCTACTTCACGTTCAGCAACGAAAACAACTACATGATCTGGAGCTTCCTCAAGAAGTGCCATGACCAGGGTTGGCTCTACAAGGGCACCGATGTCATGCCGTGGTGCTATCGCTGCGGCACCGGCATCAGCCAGCACGAGATCGTGACTGACGGCTACAAAGAACTGACGCACGAGTCGGTTTATCTCAAGTTCCCGCTGGTGGGGCGCGACAGGGAAGCGCTCTTGGTGTGGACAACCACGCCCTGGACGCTGACCAGCAATATCGCCGCGGCCGTGGGCGCGTCGCTGACCTACGTCAAGGTGACGCAGGATGACGGCTGGACCTACTATCTGGCGAAGGGTACGATCAAGAGCACGCTCAAGGGCAAATTCGAGATCGTGGGTGAATTGAAGGGCGCGGAGATGCTCGGCTGGGAATACAGCGGCCCGTTTGACGAGCTGCCCGCGGCCGCGGAGGCGCTCAGCGGCGCGTATCGGCACCGCGTCATCGCCTGGAAGGACGTGGGCGAAGACGAAGGCACCGGCATTGTGCACATTGCGCCAGGCTGCGGCGCGGAAGACTTCGGGCTGAGCAAGGAGCATCAGCTGCCGGTGGTGGCCCCGCTGGAAGAAAACGGCGTCTACGTGGACGGCTTTGCCTGGCTGACAGGCCAACATGTGACCGGGGTGGCCGGGCCGATCTTCGACAGCCTGCGCGCCAAAGGCGTCCTTTACCGCACGCAGCGTTACAGCCACCGCTACCCCACCTGCTGGCGCTGCGGCGAGGAGCTGATCTTCCGCCTGGTGGATGAGTGGTTCATCAGCATGGGCGAACTGTATGACAAGCCGCGCGCCGAAGTGACCGCAGCCGAAAAAGAGGCCAGCCTGCGCTATCAGATCATGGATGTCGTGGATGAAATCAACTGGCATCCTGAATTTGGCTACGACCGCGAGATGGACTGGCTGCGCAACATGCACGATTGGATGATCAGCAAAAAGCGCTACTGGGGCCTGGCGCTGCCCATTTGGGAGTGCGAGGCGTGCGGTCATTTCGATGTCATCGGCAGCGACCATGAGCTGAAGGAACGTGCGATCGAAGGCTACGAAGTTTTCGAGGGCCACACGCCGCACCGCCCCTACATTGACGCCATCAAGATCCGCTGCACGCAGTGCGGCGAGCTGAGCACACGCATCAAAGACGTGGGCAATCCGTGGTTGGATGCCGGCATCGTCGCGTTCAGCACCATGCACTACCGCGAAAACCCGGAGGAATGGGCGCGCTGGTTCCCGGCCGATTTCATCACCGAGAGCTTCCCCGGCCAGTTCCGCAACTGGTTCTACAGCCTGCTGGTGCAGAGCGCGGCGCTCGTGCGCCGGCCGCCGTTCAGAAGCGTCCTGGGCTTTGCCACCCTTCTGGCCGAAGATGGCCGCGAGATGCACAAGTCATGGGGCAACTCCATCGAATTCAATGAGGCTGCCAACCTGATGGGTGCTGACGTGATGCGCTGGCTTTATCTCCATCATCGGCCGGAGCAGAATCTGCTCTTCGGCTACAAACTGGGCGACGAAACACGGCGGCGCTTCCTCATTCCCTTGTGGAATGTCTACAGCTTCTTCGTCACCTACGCCAACCTGGACGACTGGCAGCCAGGCGAGACGCCGCTCGCTTCGCCTCATTCGGCCAGCGCGCAGATGGACGCGTGGATCACGGCGCGGCTGCATGAAACCGTGGCCGCCGTCACCGATGCCCTGGCTGGTTTCGACTCAGCGCGGGCCACGATTGTGATCGAAGCGTTTCTGGACGACCTTTCCAACTGGTATGTGCGCCGCGCGCGCCGCCGTTTCTGGAAGAGCGAGCGCGATGCGGACAAATTGGCCGCGCTCGGCACGCTCTATCACGTACTGGTGACACTCACCAAACTGCTGGCGCCCTTCATCCCCTTCACGACCGAGGCCATGTATCAGAACCTGGTGCGCAGCGTGGACGCGGCCGCGCCCGGCAGCGTACATCATGCCGAGTGGCCGCGCGCGGAGGCGGCGCTGATGGATCGGCGCTTGCTGGACAAGATGGGCCTGGCGATCAACGTGGCCGCCCTGGGCCGCGCCGCGCGCAGCAGCGCGGATGTGAAGCTGCGTCAACCCTTGGCCACGGCCCAGGTTCATGTCGGCTCGCCGCAGGCGCGCGCCGACCTGGCTGAGCTGCTGGATGTCCTCAGCGAGGAGATCAACGTCAAGCAGATTGATTTGGTGGCCGAGGTGGGCGCGTTGGTGAACTACAAGCTGCTGCCCAACAACCGGGTGCTGGGGCCGCGGCTGGGCAAGCTCTTCCCGCTGGTGCGCAGCGCCCTGGCCAGCCTCGACCCGGCGGCTGTGGCGACAACCCTCCAGCGCGGCGAGGCCATCACGGTTGACCTCGGCGGGACGCCGGTTAGCCTCAGCGGCGAAGATATCCTGGTGCAAACCGAATCGCGCGGCGGCCTCGCCATTGCCAGCGACAAGGGCGTGACCGTGGCGGTTGACATCCACCTGACGCCAGAACTGGTGGCCGAAGGCTACGCGCGTGACCTGGTGCGCGCGATCAACACCCTGCGCAAGGAAGCCGGTTTTGCCCTGGATGATCGTGTCCATGTGACGTACGCCGCGGAAGGGGAAAGCGCGGCTGCGTTCGCCCTCTTCGCTGACTTCATTCAGCGGGAGACGTTGGCGCTTTCCCTGGCGCCAGGCGGCGCCGCAGAGGCATCGGAGCGCCAGGTGGTCAAAATCGGCGATGAGCAGATTGCGATTGCGCTGCACAAGGCGTGAGCGCAGGAGGAAATTGTGAGTGACATGAGAACAACCGGACCCGGGTCGGAATGGCACGAGTTGGTGGGCAACCTGCACATGCATACCGTGCACTCGGACGGCACCGGTACCCATCAGGACCTGGCCGCGGCGGCGCAGGCCAGGCGCCTCGATTTCATCATTGCCACGGATCATAATGTCCTGATCTCGCAAGAAGAAGGCTGGCGCGACCGCGTCCTCCTGCTGGTGGGCGAAGAGGTCAATGACGCCAACCTGCAGCCCGAGGGCAACCATTGCCTGGTATTTGGCGTGCAGAGCGACGTGACGCCGTACGCGTCGGCGCCGCAGGGATTGATCGAGGCCGCGCAGCGCCAGGGCGCGCTCACCTTCCTGGCCCACCCGATTGAACGCCCCTCGCCCCTCATGCCCGACACGTACGAATGGCGTAACTGGGAGGTCAGCGGTTTCACCGGCATCGAACTATGGAATTTCATGTCGGAGTTTCGCTATTATACGAAGAGCAAGCTGCGGGCCGTACCCCTGCTCCTTCTACCGCACTTCTTCACGACCGGGCCCTGGCCGGAGATGCTGGCGAAATGGGATGAACTGCTGACCACGCGGCCGCAGCCCATCGTCGCCATCGGCGGCTCCGACGCGCACGCGCATACGTATCACCTCGGCCCACTGCAGCGGCTGTTTCTGTCGTACCAGGATTGCTTCGCCGCGGTCAACACGCATCTGCTGGTGACCGCGCCGCTCACCGGAGAGGCGGCCCACGACCGCGCGTTGATCTACGACGCGCTGCGCGCGGGTCACGCGTGGGTTGGTTATGACCTGCCCGGCGCGACGCGCGGTTTTCGCTTCACGGCCAGCAGCGGCCAGGAGTCCGCTATCATGGGCGATGCCCTGGCGGCCAACGGGCAGCTGGTGCGCTTTGAAATCAGCACCCCCGGCCAGGCGCAGATCAAACTGCTGCGCAACGGTCAGGTGATTGCACAGACCCGTGGCGCCAGCCTGCGCTACGCGTCGCATCAGCCGGGCATCTACCGCGTAGAGGCCTGGCGCCGCGCCTGGGGCAAAGCCTGGTCTGCCCGCCAGGCGCTTCGACAGAACGTCGCGAATTCCTGCGTGAGGTGATTCGCCGTTACGGCACATGCGCCATTCAGGCGTGGCACGGTGACAAAATCGTTGGCGTCATCCGCTTTTTCCCAAGCGCGCTGATGATGCGCCTGGGCCGCCACTCGGAATCCATGCGCTCGAGCTGGTTCTGGCCGGCCGTGGCCGCCGATGACCCTGCGAACACCCTGTTCATCCAGTGCATCGAG
>JBGAVB010000221.1:0-5080 GCA_044228345.1 Anaerolineae bacterium
AAGAGCAGGTTAAAGATTTGCTAGGTAGTTTATCAGAGCGCGAACAAAAGATTTTAAGACTACGTTTTGGTCTTGAAGACGGAAAAAACCACACCTTAGAAGAAGTAGGGCAGGAATTTAGTGTGACACGTGAGCGTATTCGCCAGATTGAGGCCGAAGCCCTCAACCGCCTGCGTCATCCCAGCCGCGCACGCCAACTGCGTGACTACCTGTAGGATTGGAGATCGGTTTGTTTTTTCATTCGCCCGCCGGCACCCCGGCGGGCGACTTTGTTTAGGAACTGATCACGGAGTCAGCCAACGCAGGAGGGCTTCCTGGCCCTGCGGCGAGCCGTAGTAACCGAAGTGATTACAGGTCATCTCCACGACCTTTAACGACGGGTAGTCGCCGTCGCGCACGCTGCCGGCGCTCTTGACGCCAACCGCCAGGTCGTTTTGCCCCTTGAACAGCACATCGAGGCCCACGTCCACCACATCGCCCAGCGTCTTCAAGGCAATGTCCTTCCAGGTGGCGTTGGGCGGCAGCGGCCGATCTTCATTGCGCCCGGCCAGCACCAGGTAGGGCACGTTGTCCGGCTGCGTGAGCGCGTTGATTTCACTCAGCAGCGGCGAATCCGGTTCCATGTCCACCGTGGAGACGGCCTGCTGCACCGCCTGCCTCAGGAACCAGCTGCCGATCAGCGCGGGAATGGTGGGCGCGGCGCTGTTGAGCAGCACGCTGCCCAGCCAGGTGATGGCCTGCTTGCCGTACTTCGCCAACGGCGTACCGGCATTCGGCGGCCCGGCCATGACCAGGCGATCCACGAACGCGGCCCCGCCCCACTTTTCGATCATCGCGCGTGACACCAGGGAGCCGAGGCTGTGCACGTACACGTCCAACTGGCGCCCATCGTCCGGCCGGAAGCCGGCCTTGACCAGCGCCTGCTGCAAGGTCTTGCCATTGTCCGACACCGACGTGTTGAAGGTCTCGTAATCGAACGTGATGAAATGATAGCCCTGGCCCTCCGAATTGAGCCACTGCGCCGGGCCTTGCACCATCCAGCGCGTGTCCGAAGTAAAGCCATGCACAAAGAGCGCCACTTTGGAGACGCCCTCCAGGTCGCCTTCCTTGATCGGTGTGTACTCCACCTGGCCGGCCTTGATCTGCGCGTGGCGCAGGCCGATATCCGGAATCTGCTGGCCGCTGATCTTGTACAGGTAAAGGCGAATGGTGCGCCCAATCCCGCGCGTCGACGGGCCGGAGGGCATCCAGTTGATGCGCATGGGCCACATGGGCGCGCCGCCCGCGCCCCGGCTGGGCTGATCGTCGGCCTTCTCGCCGACCGGATAGTAGGCCATGCCGTCGGTCGCGACGGCGATCATGGCCTGCGTGTCTTCATCCACCGGCATCATGAATTTCAGCGGCGCTTCTGGGCTGACCTCGCCGGCCTGGGGCTGCACGTCAATGTACGCTGCGCCAGGCTCCACGTTGATGCCGCGGCGCGGCGCCCCGGGCGGTTCCGTGAACGTATACGGCTCGATGCCCGGCATATCGAAGAACCGATCAGGTGGGGGCTGCGTAATGTCCACGGCGCCCGTCCCGCGACGGCTCATCATCCAAGAGCCGGGGTTGAGCGTCGCGCTGAAGCCTGGCGGTTTTTCCACGACCGTCGCCGTGCCCTTGAGCGCGACGCTGCTGACGCCAGCCGCCAGCGTGGTGGCCGGCAGACCGGCCGCGGCGTCGCGCTGCACCGTCAGGCCGACGGTCAGCGTGGTCCAGTCATCGGCCGGCTGGCGGCGGCTGGGCATGGGCACCCATCGTGATGGCAGGGCGCCGGCCTGCCACAGCAGCCGCTGCAGCGGCGACTGCTGGTCGAGATCGGCGGGCGGCGTGTCGCGCTCCCCTTTTTGAGTAAACACCGAAAAATCGGTCGGCTGGCTGGTGACAAAGAACTTGAAGAAATCGGTGGCTTCGTTGGCAGCATAGGGCAATTCGGTCATGAGACCCCCTTCGTCGAAGGGCAGCACGTGACTCTGGCCGGGGGCCAACGGCGGGAAGTCATTATTGGCTTCTGGATAAATCCTGGCGATCTGCCAATCCGCGCTAAACACCAGTATAGTGACATAAATAGAAGCTGAGCCCCGGTTGGTGAAGCGCACCAGGAACGGTTCATGCTCCTTGAGGACCAACTGCCCGCCCTGCCGCGGCGTCAGCGGCGCGCCACTGTCCGCGCCGCGCGTGATTTGCCGCTCGAAGCTGACCTCCAGGGCATTGGTCAGGCCGGAGGTGGGGTTTTCGATGTGCAGGGTGTTCTGGAAACGCGCCACCGCCTCCAGACGGGATTGGATTGCGGTTTCGACATGGGGCGTCTGCGGCGCCAGCGGCTGCATCATCAAGCGGCCGTCGGGAAAGAGCAGGCTGATGGCCTGCGCCTGCACCAAGACCTGCGCATCGGGTCCCGCCTCCTCGTCCACGATCTGCAGACGGCTAGAAGCCGCCAGCGTGTCCTGGATCAGGGCCAGCAGCACATCGTCGCCGGCGTCCGCAGCCAGGGCCACGCGCAGGCGCTGATCGCCCGAATTGCGCACCGCCTCCACGCCGCGCGCGCGCAGCGGGATGCTGGCCGGATCCACATCATCCGGCAGCCGCGCCTGGCTGCTGATGCCGCCTACCTGGACGATCGTGGCCGTGGCGAGACGATTCTGCTCCTGGTCAAAACGCCGCGTGCGCGGCGGAAAGAGGGCCATCTGCGATCCCACCCGCATGCCGTGGGCCGCGCCGGCGCCAATTTCGACGATGCGGTTGGCAGCGTCCACCTGGTTGACGTAGTAAAAGGGCTGCTGGTCGGCGGCCTCGCGGGCGAAGAGCGGCCGGTCGAGCGCACCTTCAAGTTGCGGGTGCTGCCGGTAGCGCGAGGAGACTTCGGCCACCACAGACTCATAGACATCGCGGAACGTGGCATCGGGGGCCGCGGACTGCATAGATTGCATCAGGAAGTAAGTGAGGGCGCCGTAGCGCGCGCCTTCCGGCGAACGGTGTTCGCTGGACTCCTCATCATCGCGGCAGCCGGCCATGAACACCAGGCGCTCGTTGAGGGGCAGCCAGCCGCTGGGGCCGCGCTGAGCGACGCCCACGCTGCGCGTGCCGGGCGCCGCGGGCGGCGGCTCGCGCGGATCTGCGGGCACGCGACGCGTTTGCACCGTTGGATCGCCCACGGCGCGCGTGGCGCTGGCTGAGTGGCAGCAGTCGAACAAAATCACCACGTTGTCGGTCTTGGCTGCCAGCGCGTCCACCCATTCCTTGATCTCATCGTCGGTAATGTCGAACACCTGCCGACCTGGGTCACGCGTGTCATGCGGCAGGATGGTCTCATCCATCCCATCTTCTTCATCGCCGTGCACGTCGCGTATCTGCGAGCCATGGCCGCTGTATTGGATGAAGACGGTGTCGCCGGCCTGCGTCTGTTCGGTCAAGGCGCGCCAGGCGTCGGTGATGGCCTGGCGGGTGGCCTGCTCGTTGATGAGCAAGACGGCGTTGCGTTCTTCGAACCCAAAGCGGCTGGTCAGCAGTTGACGCATGGCGCGAATGTCGCTTTCGCAGCCTGACAGGTTGGGCAGAAACGGGCCAGAATGACGGTATTTATCAACAGCAATGTGCAAGGAACGGCGCACGCCGCCTGCGGCAGCGATGCTCGATGGAGCCATAGTTACCTCCTGCAGAAAAAGGAGCTGACGTGGTGGAAACCGCGGTGGGAGCGCCAAATAGCTTTGCGCTCCGGCTGCCGAAGGATACTGGCAAGCAGCAAGTTTGTCAACTGGCAGCTTGACAAAAATGGACCTGACAGGTATACTCTGCCCTGGCTAGGGGCTGTAGCTCAGTTGGGAGAGCGCATCAATCGCACTGATGAGGTCAGGGGTTCGAATCCCCTCAGCTCCACTGCTCGGAATCGTTCGGTTCGTATTTTTCGGGGCTGTAGCTCAGCTGGGAGAGCACTACGCTGGCAGTGTAGGTGTCAGGGGTTCGAATCCCCTCAGCTCCACTCATGACCTCTCGCATTGGCGAGAGGTTTTTGTTTATCCAACGGCGGTAGCCATCACAGCCAATTTTGGGGAATCCCCGCCTATCACTATAATGCAGCGGTATTGACTGCCGATGCCCTGCACCTATCTCTTGTGGAGGTATTGCCATGCTGGCGTGGGATGTGCATTTCACTGCGCGCCGGTTTTGCTCCCAACTTGGCGTCAGCCTGCTGGTTGCACTGGGGCTTTTGCTCGTATGCCAGGGCGCACTGGCCGCAGCCGCCAGTGAGCAGCCGATCCTGCTGTTCAGCCTGCATGTGGAGGCAGGGCAGTTTAGTCTGACCGCCGTCGAAGGCCGCCGCGGTTTTCTCCCAGACAGCGGCAGCCCGTTGGACACGCAGGACCTCTACACCCTCCTGCTGCTCGACGCCAGGGGCGGCGCGCTCGCCACGCAGCAGTTTTCCCTGGGCAAGACGGTCTGGGGCGCGCCCTGGTCGGACGAGCTGGAAGCTCCGCATGCGGCGGTCAACCCGCCCGTGCTCGATACCGTGGTGACGACGCCTGACCTGCCTGGCGCGGATGGCATCGAGGTGTATGATTTGAATGGCGCGCTGCTGTTCCGCGCCACGGGGTTGAATGCGCGTGTGCAGCGCGTATCTGAGACGCCCACGACGGTATGGGAAGACGTTTCCACGCCGTGCTGCGGCGACAACTGCCTGGACTTGCTCTTTCTGGGCGATGATTACACGACGACCGCCAGCCTGGACACCTTTCGCTCGGATGTGGCCTATATGGCGAATTATTTCCGCCAGGTGGAGCCGTACAGCGCCCGCCCCAACGTGATCAACGTGCGGGCCATTGCCAGCACGACCGATCTGGAGTGCAACTACAATTGTTTTGGCACGCCGCGCCTGATCTGCTGCAACAGCAACATCGTTTTGCCCCTCGCCAGCCAGGCGCCGCATGACAAGATCATCGTGCTCGTCAACAACAACGAGTACGGCGGCTCTGGCAGCGTCAACTTCGCGGTGGCTTACCATCGCTTCCCGCAGTACGGGCCGCAGGTTGCCATTCACGAGTTC
>JBGAVB010000222.1:0-5055 GCA_044228345.1 Anaerolineae bacterium
CAGCGGTCAATGCGGCCGCCGGCGCCTCGGCCGTGTTGGGGCGCAGCGCGGCCATCACCTCGCCGGCCGGGTCGCGAAAGAGGGTGAAGATGGCGCCGGTCTGTACGGCTGTAGCTTGCAGCAGGGCCAGGCGATCGGCTTTTGCGCCGGGGAATGTCTTCTCGTGGGGCAAAATGCCCTGTCCCCACGGGCCGAGACGCAGCCGGCTAAAGAAACCGGTGCGGGTGATGCGCTCGATTTGGCCCGGCAGGCTAAAAATCTGCTGGTAGACGTAGATAGCTGGTACAGGATCGCGCTGCACAACGCCCCGCGCGCGCCAATCCTCCAGGGCTGCGGCCGCGCGTGTGTAGCGGTTAGTGCGCGCGTCGTCGTCTGGCCGTTCTTGTCCCAGCTCGACTCGGATCAGGTTATCTGGATGACGCGCATAATAAGCGGTTTGTTCAGCGGGGCCGATAATGTCATAGGGAGGAACCAGCAGGTCAGCTAAGGCCGCAGCGTCGGTAAAACGCCAGGCCCTGAACGGGTATAGGGCAGGCATGGGTGAAAATTCTCCAATACAAGCACAAAAAATAAGAGACGAAGGACGCCAGGATCAAGCCTTGATGGTCGTCGCTCGTCTCTTGTCATGTCAGGGTGGGTTGGACAATTACGGCAATTGGCCGGCAAGCGTCTCGCCCACGACATGGGTTTTGACCCGGTGCAGGGGGAGGTATCCGTCGCGGGCCTGTTCCGGTGTCGGCAGCGAGGCCTCATCTGGCTTGTCCGACAGCACCAAGACGACCGCGCCGCGCTGCTTGAGCCAGGTGCACACGTCCAACACCTCGCGCGTCAGGCAAATTTCACGCGCAAGCATCTCGGCAGGCAAAGCGGTGTCTGGCAGCTGGCCCATGCGGCTTGTGGTTGCAAGGTACTCAAGTCGGCGGAAGGACTTGAACGGCGTTGGGTCGTCAACCTCCAGGCGTTTCAAGAAGCTGAAATGCATGTCGGCCAACTCGGGCTGGCTGCCTGTGGCCAGGCGCGTGTCGGACCAGCGCACGAACTGGAGAAACCCGTAGTCTGGCGCTTCGGCGATACAGTCGAGCAGACCGCGCAGCGAGATGACGCCCGCGCTGATGATAAGGCAGACATACGCCAGGTAGTCCTGGTTGTCCGCGGTGAACCGATGGTAGCGCGGTTGATTCAGCTCTCGATACGCCTCTTCGAAGATGATCTGGTTGAATTTCTCTCCCAGCATCTCGATCATCGTTGCGCGCAGACCGGCCAGGCGCGCCTCGTCAATCACCTGGCTGTTGCGACCACGCGCGCCAATCACGGTTTTGTCCATGTCAATGACCAGCGCGGTCCGTTCGTCGCACAAAGCGCCTTGTTCCAGGATCGTGTGCGTCCAGCGGGCCAGGTCGTTCCAGCGACCGGCCACCATCACGTTATCTGCGCTCTGCTCCCAGGTGGAAGGGCCGGGTTTGTTTTCCTGGGCGCCGCTGCCGATGAATGCCCAGCCGCCCCAGCGTCCCTGGCGCCGAATGTTGCGAAACGCATCGCCGTCGGCCAGGGCGGTGTCTCCAAGAAACAGAAGTTCCTGAATCTCGCCGCGGGGTTTGTCAAGCTTACGCGCGCGCCTGATGAGCCAAGACGCCGCGCGCGCGTAGTCTTCCTCGTGTTTGCGGGGAATGCGCCGCGAGGGAAGGTCCATCTCCATCCACGCCTCGCGTAGGCCGGGGATCCGTTTGTCCTGGATATTCAAGTTGCGGAATACGACCAGGTCGCCGGCAAAATCAGCTAAGGTTGCCGTTCCAAATGATTCCATTGAACAACTCCACAGCGATGCTAGGCGTGTTGCCACAACGGCAACTGCGTGGCCTGCAATGCTGCCTGCACGGGGGCAGCGATGGCACGTTCGCCAAAATACCCTTGCGCCACCATGAGTTCGGCATTGAGCACCGAGCCGCCCGCCGCGCCGCGCAGCGTGTTGTGGCCAAGCAGTACAAATTTATAGCTCAACAGTTCACACGGCCGCAGACGCCCCACGCTGGTGGTCATGCCGTTGCCGGCCAGACGATCGCGCCGTGGCTGAGGGCGGTCTGCCTCCGGGCGAACCACAATGAACTGCGAGGGCGCTGTTGGCAGATGGAGCTGCTGCGGCAACCCGCGGAAACTCTCCCAGGCCGTGATGATGTCTGCCTCCGACGCCGGGCGGTCGAGCTCAACCGAGACACACTCCAGGTGACCATCACGTGTGGGCACGCGATTGCAGTGGGCGCTGACCCTGAAATTGGCCGGCACGATGCTGTCTATCGCATAGGCGCCGAGCATCTTCAGCGGCTCCGTTTGCACTTTGTCCTCTTCGTTGCCGATATAGGGAATCACGTTGTCGGTGATGTCGAGCGCAGAGACGCCAGGGTAGCCGGCGCCGGAGGTGGCTTGCATCGAAACCACAAAGACGCGGCGTAAACCGAAGGCATCGTACAGCGGCTTCAAAGCGCAGGTCAGATGCGTGGCCGTGCAGTTGGGGTTGGTGACGATGAAGCCGGGCCAGCCGCGTTGTTTGCGCTGGGTTTCGACCAGCGCGCTGTGCTCCGGGTTGACTTCAGGAATCAGCAGGGGCACGTCGGCCATGGCGCGATGAGCGCCCGCGTTGGAGAAGACAGCATAGCCGGCGGCCGCCAACGCCGGCTCCAGGTCGTGAGCGATAGCGTTGGGCAGAGCCGAAAAAAGGATTTCGCAGTTCATTCCTGGCCGGCCATGCTGGAGTTCCATATCGCGCACGGTTTTGGGCATTGGTTCGTCCAGGTACCAATGGCAGGCGTCTGCATAGCGTTTGCCGGCCGAACGGTGCGAGGCGGCTAACACACTCAAC
This sequence comes from Anaerolineae bacterium, assembly GCA_044228345.1. Lineage (GTDB taxonomy): Bacteria > Chloroflexota > Anaerolineae > SSC4 > Amarolineaceae > Amarolinea. Next base: position 2,855 of record JBGAVB010000222.1, read on the forward strand.
TCGAACCACGGATGGTCGGCGAGCACCTGAACAAACCGCTGACCGACAGCGCCGGTGGCGCCTAGAATGCCGACACGAATTTTGGCGGCCGCATGCGGCTGATTGTCAATCACGTTCGATGATTCGCTCATGTCCACTCTCGTATGTTCCGCCGCGCACGGCGCTAGATTTCCGCAAGGGATGATTGCAGCCGTTATCATACCCTTAGGAAGTGCATACGTCAAGTTCTGGCGGGGAAACCAGGGAAGATGATAGAGTGAAGATGACCGGTGGGAGGCGCTAGGAGCGGTATTGACTGAGAGGGAGGACCTTGCGGAGAACGTCGCTTCGATTACGCAAGGCCAGGCGAGCCGCGCGGGTCATAAACCCGCCCACAATGCGCAGGGGATGAACGACAAGCGCATAGGCATAGGCATGGATGGTGCTGTCCAGGGCATAGTTGGTTTTTTGCCAACGCACGCCAGGAAAGAGGCGCTGCCGCACCCAACTGAGGATGCCGGGCCAGGAGTCAATCACGGCGACGTTCAGCACGCGGCCGGCATCTTCCTGCGACGGAGCCACGTCCACGCTCAAGATCAGTTCCAGGTCAACCAGGCGCTGCAGCAGGCGTTGACGCCAGCGCGGCGGCGCTAAGGCCTGCAAGGCCGAATCGGGAACAGCCGCGCCGAGCAAATCTCGCGCCAACTGCAAGGCCAGGAAAACGATGGCTTGCGCCTGGTAGGCGCGGGCGCGCGCCGTCAACTGCTCCCACTGGATATGCTGGCCATGGGTGGCTGTCATCCAGGCAATGTCAACGTAGCCCGGCAGCCCAGTGAAGCCGTGGTGCATAGCGCGATGGAGACAGAGGTGAAGCAGCATGTCTTCGATGCAAAGCTGGACGACCGGTTGATTCGCCACGGTCAGCGGCTGCGCGCGCAACCACAGCGCATCGCTGTCCACCTTGAGCGGCGCAGTGAAGTTCCAGTGATGAACCAGGTTTTGGTGAAACTCGATGGCCAGGGTCTCGGTGTGCGTGCCTTTGGCAAACGAAAGCTCTCCATTGAAGAATTCATCGGCGATCTGCGCCGCAGCCGTCGTGGTGTGATAGCCAAGCCGCTGGAGCGTCTCACAGACCCGTGGTAGGTCCGCGGCATGCACCAGAATGTCAATGTCGGTCATCGGCCGCAGCCCTACGTCGGGGTAGGTAGTCTCCGCCAGAACAACGCCCTTGAGCAGCAGCGGAACCACGTCGTGACTGTGCAGCGCGGCCAGCACCGGTTCCAGTTCTGCGCTAAACAGCAATTGACGACGCACCGACGCATAGTATTCCTCGCTCAGATGCTGGCGCACCTCGGCCGGGGCCAAATCAAGCATTCCTTCATGGCGCAGCGTGTAGAAGAGCAAGGGCGCCAGGTTGGCCGACGTGGCCCGCGCAGAAAGGGCTGCCCAACCAGCGCCATCGAGGCCGTGCAAGCTGCTCAAGTCGTGCGGCGGCGGGCGGACGGCCATCAAGAGAGCATGGTCGGGCAGAGTAAGCGTTGTCAGTGAAAACATGGATCGAACCGCCTAGTCTCCGCCGGTTGGCTCGGCGTTGTGGTCCGCGATCGTGGTCTCAAGTTGAGACTGGAATTCATCCAGGGTGTTGGCGCGAATGATGGCTTCCAAGAGGCGCGGCAAGACGCTCACATCGCGCACCTGACGCAACCGGTATTCCAGCCGTTGATAGGTTTGAACCGGCGGGTTGAAACGAGCCGTCACCGCCGCCAACACGGCAGCGCGCAATCCTTCTTCGACTCCCTCGCGGCGCCCTTCTTCGACTCCCTCGCGGCGTCCTTCTTGACGTCCTTCGCCCACGCCCTTTTCCCAACTCTCCTGACGAATCCGACGCAGGTAGGGCGTGTCCAATAGTTCCATGTCAATCATGCGCTCGATCATTTTTAGCACCCCTTCGTCCCCAATCAGGTTGATCAATGCCGTCAACAACTCACTGCGCTGCTCGCCATCGGGGACAGCTTGAATTCGGCCAAGCACCGCAGGGACAATCCGCTCTGGTTCGGTCATGCGCATCTGCCCCACGAGCGCCAGCAGGGCCGGCAGCGGATACAGCCACATGCGGAAGGGACGCTCCATCCGCGGCTTCAGCGTGCGCAGCATCACCAGCGCCCCGATTTGACCCACAAACTGCACCACGATGCGTGTGGTGAGAAGCGCATCAATGAGCG
>JBGAVB010000223.1:0-5050 GCA_044228345.1 Anaerolineae bacterium
CTTTCTATGAATCGAATGGCTAGGCCAGCGGCGATCTAAACGGCCTCAGCGCCAGGAGGGACTACCTCAACGCCGGCGACCCCGCCACGACCAACGACCTGGGGGTCACGGGCCTGTGGCTCATGCCGATCATGGTCTCGCCCAGCTATCACGGCTACGACATCACCGACTACTACCAGGTCAACCCAGATTACGGGACTAACGATGATTTCAAACGCCTGATGGCCGAGGCGCACAAGCGCGGCATACGCGTGCTGATTGACATGGTGCTCAACCACACGTCCAACGAGCATCCCTGGTTTTTGGAAGCCCAGCAGCCTGGCTCAGCCAGGGAGAATTGGTATATCTGGTCCACTAAGCGGCCCCCTTACCTGGGGCCGTGGGGACAGAACGTCTGGCACAAGCTCGGCGACCGCTACTACTACGGCATCTTCTGGGAAGGCATGCCCGATCTCAACTACCGCAACCCCGCCGTGGTCGCGGAGATGGACAAAGTCAGCGCGTTTTGGCTGCAAGAGATGGGCGTTGACGGCTTTCGGCTGGATGCCGCGCGCTATATCTTGGAGGATGAGGAGAAGCAGGCCAGCACGCCGGAAACTCACCAGTGGTGGAAACGCTATGACGCCGCCGTGAAGGCCATCAACCCCCAAGCCTTGCTGGTGGGTGAGGTGTGGACCGCCACAAAAGAAGCGGCCGAGTATGTCAAGAATGGCGAACTCGACATGAATTTCGAGTTCGATTTGGCGGGCGCGATGGTGGATGCCGCGCGCAACCGCTTTGGCGCGTCCGTGGGCACGATTCAGAATGCGGTCTGGAAGGCCTATCCGCCGAATCAGTTTGCCCCCTTCCTCACCAACCACGATCAGAACCGGGTGATGAGCGTGCTGGGCGATGACGTGGCGAAAGCGCGTATGGCGGCGGCCCTGCTGCTCACCGCGCCGGGCGCGCCCTTCCTTTACTATGGCGAGGAAATCGGCATGATTGGCGCCAAACCGGACGAGCAAATCCGCACACCGATGCAGTGGACTGCGGGGGACAACGCCGGTTTCAGCGCGGCCAAGCCGTGGATCGCCGTCAAACCGAACTATGCCGACAGTAATGTGGAGACGGAGGCCGCCGCGGCCGATTCCCTGCTGGCCTATTACCGCACGCTGATTCATCTGCGCAGCGATCATGAAGCCCTGCGCGTGGGCGATTACACCAGGCTCGACCCTGGCAACAGCCGAGTCTATGCGTTTTTGCGTCACAGCGCCCAGGAGAATATCCTGGTGCTCATCAACCTGGACGATGCGGCTGTCAGCGACTACCAACTGACGCTGGCGCCGAGCGCGCTGCGCGGCGCGCCCAGCCCGGTTGATTTGCTCACCAAGACCGCGCTGCCCGCGCCGGCGTTGAAAGACGACGGCAGCTTCGACGATTATCGCCCCTTGTCCGAATTGGCGCCGCAAACCGCCTACCTCATCAAGTTGTAGCCTTATGAACATTTCATTTCTAGGCGGCGCCGATGAAGTGGGCGCCAGCAGCATTCTGTTGGAGATTGGCGGCCGGAGGCTGTTGATTGACGCCGGCATCCGTCCATCGCCCAAGACGCATTGGGAACTCGCGGGCGATCAACTGCCCGATCTCAGCCAAATTGAGCGCGCCGGCGGCATTGATGCGATCCTGGTCACCCACGCGCACACCGATCATACCGGCGCGTTGGCGTTGGTGTGCGAGCGGTACCCACAGGCGCCGGTTTACGCGACGCCGATGACCATCGAGCTGACCCGCGTGCTGCAGCAGGACGCCCGGCGCATCATGCAGTCGCGGCTGGACCAGGAGGGCGAGTTGCCCCTCTTCGACGATGTCGCAGTCAACCGCCTGCTGGCGGCCTTTGCGCCGGTTGCATTTCGGCAGCGCGTCTCCCTAGGGACTGGGCTGGTCGCGACCTTCTTCCCCGCCGGCCACATCGCGGGCGCAGCCATGATCGGCCTGGAGAGCGATGAGGGCCGCGTGCTGATTACCGGCGACATTTCCATCTCGCCGCAGCGCACTGTGGACGGCGCCCGGCCTCCCGCGTTCGCGCCAGACGTCATCATCATCGAGAGCACCTATGGCGGCCGCTTGCACGCGAACCGCGCCGCGGAAGAGCGCCGCCTGGTGGCGACGATCAATGAGGTGATCGCGACGGGCGGCAAGGTGCTGATTCCGGCTTTTGCCCTGGGCCGCGCGCAAGAAATTCTGCTGACCCTGGGCGAATTCCAGCGTCGCGGGGAGCTGCCGCCGATCCCCATCTGGGCTGATGGCATGGTGCGTGCGGTCTGTCGAGCGTATTCCAGCCTTCCCGAGGCGCTGCCGGCGGCCCTGCAGGCGCGTGACGCCCAGTTTTTCGATGACGAAACCATTCGCCCCATTGAGCGCAGCGCGCAGCGCAACGAGCTTCTCTGGCAGCCAGAGCCGCTGGTGATCGTGGCGAGTTCTGGCATGTTGGCCGGCGGGCCGTCGCTGCACTACGCGCGCGGCCTGGCCCGACAGCCGCAGCATGCCATTTTGTTCACCGGCTACCAGGACGAAGAGTCGCCCGGGCGCCGCATGCAGGAAATTGCCGCGCGCGGGCACGGCATCCTGCAGCTGCGTCAAGACCGGTTGGAAGTGCGCTGCCGGCTCGCAACCTACTCCCTGTCGGCGCACGCTGACGAAGCCCAGTTGGTCAGCCTGGTGGAAACGCTCGATCCGGCGCAGGTTTTTCTGGTGCACGGGGATGAGGCCGCGCGGTGCAGCCTGGCCAACGCGCTGCAAAGCCGCGGCCGCCTCGTGCACTTACCGCGCGCTGGTCAAGCTTTTGATCTACGGTTCACGGCCTCGCTGCCGGTCGCTGCGCTGCGCGGCATCGGCGCCGACCGGCCGCTGCACCTGCGCCGCCTGTGGGAAGCGGTGAGCCAGGTTGCCAGTGACGCAGAGCCGGTTTATTTGAGCCTGACCGAACTGGCGATGGCCTGGTGGGGTGAGAAGCCTGCGCCGCAGCATCTGCAGACCCTGGGCGCCGCGCTGGCCCAGGATGGCCTCTACTTCGCGGCTGATGCGCAGCGCGCCCACGTCTTCAGAGTGCGGTCGGTCGGCCAGGTGCAGTTGGGCGAGCGCCGTCGCGCGCAGATGGCCGGATATGCGGACGCGGCCGGCCAATGGCTGTTGGTCAAGGCGCCAGACGCACAGGCGGCCGTGGTGCGCTGCGTCGGTTGGGCGCCCGATCATCTGCAGGCGACGCCCCGGCCGGATGACCAGGCGCGTTGGGACGATGAAAGTCCGCTGGTCACGATTTGGCCGGAGGATGTGGTGGGCCTCTTGGGGGCAGGCGACGAACCCCCGCTGGGCCTGGCGGCGCAGTGGGCCGCCAAACTGCCCCGCACGCCGCAGGCCGTCACCCTGGAGCCGAATCAGGCCCTGGTGTTCGCGCGCACGCAGTTCCCGCCTGCGGCGCGTTTGCGCAAGACCGGCTATCGCCTGGCGGAGCGCGTCTTGGTGTTGACGTTTGATTTTCCTGATGTTGCGCAGGCAGCCTATGCCGACCAGATCGCCGCCGTCGAAAAAGGGTCGGGATGGGTGGTTGAGGTGGCGCCTGAAGTCCAGCAGGGTGCGCTCGCCACGTTGGCGACAGAGCTGCTGCCGACCGGCTGGAAGATCGTCAAAGGGCCATCCATTCACCGCGAACAACGCCGCGTGGGCGTGACTGTCGCGGCAACGGCCGCGGACGCCCGCACGACCGCGGACGACTCGACTGCGCTCGCCGAAGTCCTGGCCGCTCGCTTTGCCGAGATGTCGGGCTATCAGTTGGACGTGACCTTGACCGCGCCGCTGCAGGCGACTGCGCCGCCGGCTGCCAATCTCCCCGCTGGCCGCGCGGCCGCGCCCCTGGAGATCAACGCTGCCTACGCCGCGATTCGCGCGGCGCTGGCGGACAGCACGCTGTACCGTGTGGGGCTGCGCGGCGACGATATTTTGCTTTCCTTCATCTCGGCGACCGTGGGCGAGCGTTATCAAACGCACATCTGCGAGCTGCAGGCGCGCATCGGCTGGAAGTTGACGATCAATCCGCAGCCAAACCAGGGCGCTATCCTGGAAGCCGCGCGCCTGCTCTTGGAACGTGAGCAGCTCGCGGTTCTCAAGCGACCCAGTATTTACCCGGAGAACCAGGACGTGTGTGTGACCCTGGCCGCGCCCCTGACGCCAGAGACGCAGGCGCGCCTGGTGGATACGTTTGCCCAACAAACGGGGTTTCGTTTGCGCATTTTCACCCCGCGACCGATTGCGCCCACGCCAGCCGCGCCGGGAGGCAATGTCTTACAGCTGGCGCCTGGGCTGATCCACCTGACGCCGGCGCAGCATGCCGTGGTGCTCAATCCGGACAAGCTCAACAAAACCATCGAGCGCATCCGCCGGCAGGGGATTCAACTGCCCTTGCAGGTTCGGCGTACGCGCTACGGGTACGCGCTGGTGGATGGTCTCTATCGCCTGCGCGCGGCGCAGAGCCTGGGCATGACGCGGGTGCCGGCGGAGATCATCGAAGGCTCCCTATAACACAAGCCGCTGGCTCGTGAGCAGGCGCCTCTACCGCGCCACTGCCGAGGATCAAATGTCAAGCAGATGGGAAGCGGCTCGCGCGGCCGCCGTTGAACTGCAGCGCGCCGCACTGCACGCGGCGGACCCGGCGGCCGCCGTGGCGCGCCATATCCGCTGCGATGGGCCAGTCCTCGCCCTCGGAGATCAACGCTACGATCTGCGCGTCCCGGCGCGGCTTTTTCTGCTCAGCGCGGGCAAAGCCAGCCTGCGCATGGCCGAGGCGCTGATCGCTGGCCTGGGGCCGTGGGCCGACGCCAAATTGGCGGCTGGTCTGATCGTGGCGCCGGAGCCCCTGGTCCACGCGGCGCCCGCGTGGACGCGGTCGCGCGGCCTGCGCCTGATGGCCGCGGGACATCCGCTGCCCTCGGCTGGCAGTGTACTGGCCGGTCAGGCGGCGTTGGCCCTGCTGCGCCAGGCAACCCCTGACGACCTGGTCTTCTGTCTGCTCAGCGGC
>JBGAVB010000224.1:0-231 GCA_044228345.1 Anaerolineae bacterium
AGAGGAGATTTTTCATGCGTACGAGATTCGTGACTGCCATCACCCTGCTGATGATCGTGATGGTGGCGCTCAGTGCGTGCGGCGCACCAGCGGCCACATCGGCGCCGACGGCAGCGGTGCAACCAACCGCAGCGGCCGTTGAGCCAACAAAGGCGTCGCCGGCGATGGAGTTGGCTGGCGACGTAGCCATTGACGGCTCTTCCACCGTCTATCCGATCACCGAGGCCGTGG
>JBGAVB010000224.1:241-5032 GCA_044228345.1 Anaerolineae bacterium
TTCTGCAACGGGGAGACAGACATCTCCAATGCCTCGCGCGCGATCAAAGATTCTGAAAAAACCGCGTGCATGGAGAAACAGATCGAGTACACCGAATTTCTGATTGGCCTGGACGGCTTGACCGTGGTGGTCAACCCCAAGAATACGTTTGCTCAGTGTCTCACCGTGGCGCAGTTGAAGACCATTTGGGACGCGGGCAGTGTGGTCAAGAACTGGAAGGATGTAGACCCCAGCTTCCCGGATCAGCCCCTGACGCTCTACGGGCCTGGCACCGACTCTGGCACCTTCGACTTCTTCACCGAGGTCATCAATGGCAAGGCCAAGCAGTCACGTTCGGACTTCACCGCCAGCGAAGATGACAACGTGCTGGTGCAAGGAATCGAAGGCGACGCCAATGCGCTCGGCTACTTCGGCCTGGCCTACTACATCGAAAATAAGGACAAGCTGCGCGCTGTCCAAATTGACAACGGCAAGGGCTGCGTAGAGCCGAGCTTCGACACGGTGAATGCAGGTACTTACACGCCTCTCTCGCGGCCGCTCTTCTTCTATGCGAAGAACAGCGCCCTGAGCCGGCCGGAAGTGTTCGAGTTTGCCAAGTTCTACATTGACAACGCGCCTAAGGTCGTAGACGAAGTCGGCTACGTGGCTGTGCCGCAAGCACGCTACGATGAAGATAAGGCTGCCCTGGCGAAGTTCGCCAAGTAGGCTCTGACAAGGTTCTTTTCCCAGCCTTGCGCGGCTGGTGGATCCCTTGCGCGGCTGGAATCGTATCCTTCGCCTTCAGCCGCTCACCGGTTTGACGCAGGATTGTCTTGTGCAATGCCAGCCCGGTTTATCCTACACCGGACTGGCATTGCTCTGTTTCAAAAGTGGCGTAGAATCCTAACTTAGCATAGAATAATGCTCAATCATAAACCCGTTCAACTGACTCGCCAGGGAGGCCGGCAGCAAGAAGCCATGGACAAACAACAGGCGCAAAAGGCCGCACCAGATCTCATCCCTGTTTCTGGCGCCCCGCTTGTAGGCAACCGTTGGCGCTCCGCGCGCGAGAGACTCATCGGCGCCGCGCTCTTTGCCTGCGCGGCGGTTTCTATTTTGACCACCGCGGGCATTGTGGGCGTCTTGATCTTCGAAGCAATTGAATTTCTGCGCGTGGTGCCCTTGTTCGAGTTCCTCACGGGCGTGCAGTGGACGCCGCTCTTCAGCCCACCCAGCTTCGGTGTGCTGCCGCTCGTGGCCGGCACCACGGTCATCTCGTTGATTGCCATGCTGATTGCATTGCCCATCGGGCTGTTGGCGGCCATCTACTTGAGTGAATACGCCAGCGTGCGCATACGCCGAATACTCAAACCGCTGTTGGAGATTCTGGCTGGCATCCCCACCGTCGTCTATGGCTATTTTGCCCTGACTTTCATCACGCCCCTGCTGCGCCAACTCTTGCCCCAGATGGAGGTTTTCAACGCGCTCAGCGCAGGGATCGTGATGGGAATCATGATCATTCCCCTGGTCTCATCGCTCAGCGAAGACGCGATGACCGCCGTGCCGCGCTCCTTACGCGAAGCGGCCTATGGCTTGGGCGCCACCAAACTAGAGGTGACTCTGCGCACGGTCGTGCCTTCGGCCCTGTCTGGGATTGCAGCCGCCTTTATCCTGGCTATTTCACGCGCCATTGGCGAAACGATGATCGTCTTGATTGCTTCTGGGCAGAGCACGATCATGCAGCTCAATCCACTCAAAGCGATGGAAACCATGACCGCGTTCATTGCCCGCGTCAGCCTGGGCGACAATCCACAGCAGAGCATTGAATTCAAAACTATTTTTGCCGTCGGCATGCTGCTTTTTGTCATGACCTTTGCGCTCAATCTGATCAGTCAACGCATCCTGGCCCGCTATCGCCAGGTTTATCAATAAACGAGTCATGCAGGTCGCAGCCCGCCGGATTGCGATGAGGAAAACAGATGGACGTTGAACCCAATTCCGACCTGGAGTTTCGCCAGCGACTCGCGCGGCGCAAGCGCGCAGGCCGCTTCTTCGCCGCCGTGGCGTTCGCGGCTACCCTTGTGGGCTTGATCGTGTTGGCTGTTCTACTGCTCGACGTGCTCACCAAGAGCCGTGGGTGGCTCAATTGGCAATTCCTGACGAGCTTTCCGTCCCGATTCCCGCAGAAGGCTGGCATTCTCTCGGCCTTCGTTGGCTCCCTCTGGCTTGTGGGCCTGACCGCGATCATTGCCTTCCCCATCGGCGTGGCCGCAGCCATCTATCTGGAGGAATACGCGCCGCAGAATTGGATCACCAATCTGATCCAGATCAACATCTCGAACCTGGCCGGCGTCCCCTCCATCGTCTATGGCTTGCTCGGATTAGGCATCTTCGTGCGCGGCTTGATGCTGGGCCGCAGCTTGCTGGCTGGCGCGTTGACCATGAGCCTGCTCATCTTACCGACAATCATCATCGCCTCGCGCGAAGCGATTCGGGCCGTACCGGTTTCTCTGCGCCATGCCTCGCTCGCCTTGGGCGGCACGCGCTGGCAAACGGTGTGGTACACGGTGCTGCCCATGTCTTTTCCTGGCATCCTGACCGGCACCATCCTGGCGCTCTCTCGCGCCGTGGGTGAAACCGCGCCGCTCATCACCATCGGCGCACTCACGTACATCGCCTTCTTGCCGGAGAACATCTTCAGTCAGTTCACCGTGCTGCCGATTCAGATTTTCAATTGGACATCGCGCCCCCAGGCCGAATTCCGTCTGTTGGCCGCAGCCGGCATCGTCGTCCTATTGGCTGTCCTATTAACCGCCAATGCCATCGCCATTATTTTACGCGATCGCCTGCAAAAGCGTTTCTAACGAGTGAACCTATGCAACTTGATTCGATGATTCTTTCATCAACCACGACAAACCCTGATTCCAACCATCAGAACGCTTTCAGCATTGAAAGTCTGAATTTTTGGTATGGCGCCAGCCACGCGCTCAAAGACCTCAGCCTGGAAGTCCCCGCGCGCAAGATCATGGCCATCATTGGCCCCTCCGGCTGCGGCAAGAGCACATTCTTACGTTGTTTCAACCGCATGAACGATTTGATCCCCGCCACCCGCGTCGCCGGCAAGGTTTGGTTTCATGGCCAGGACCTCTACGCGCCCAACGTAGACCCGGTGGAAGTGCGCAAGCGCATCGGCATGGTTTTTCAGAAACCCAACCCATTCCCCCAGTCCATTTTCGATAACGTGGCCTACGGCCCACGCGTCAACGGCTTTCGAGGCAACATGCAAGACATCGTTGAACGCTCCTTGCGCCAGGCCGCGTTGTGGGACGAAGTCAAGGATAAGCTGCGCGCCAGCGCCTACGCCCTGTCCGGCGGGCAACAGCAGCGCCTGTGCATTGCCCGCGCCCTGGCCGTGGAACCAGAGGTCATCTTGATGGATGAGCCTTGTTCCGCGCTCGACCCCATCGCCACCCTCAAGATCGAAGAGCTGATGGTGGAACTGGCCGCGCAGTATACGATCATCATTGTAACGCACAACATGCAGCAGGCCGCGCGCGTCTCCGACATCACCGCGATGATGATGCTGGATGACAACCGCAAATCGGGCACGGTGATCGAGGTGGGCCCCACGCGCGCGATGTTCACGTCGCCGCGCGACAAGCGCACCGAGGATTACGTCACCGGTCGTTTTGGTTAAGCAGCGCCATGCGCGGAATCGAATGTGCAGGCCGGCAGGCTTGCAGGAGCGGACTATGTCCATTCGTCAACATTTTGAACGTGAACTGCAAAAACTGCAGGCCGATGTTCTTCTGTTAGGCTCCATGGTGGAAAAAGCCATCCTGGATTCAGTAGACATCTTGCAGCGCCGTGAACTGGAAGCCGCGCGACAGCTGATCGCAGACGACCGGTTGATCAACGAAAGGCGGCTCACCCTCGAGGACAATTGCCTGGCGCTGATTGCGACGCAGCAGCCGATGGCAAGCGATCTGCGCACCCTGGCATCCATCCTGGAAATTGCCACGGAGTTGGAGCGCATGGGGGATTACGGCAAAGGCATTGCCCGCATTACTCTCATGCTGGCCGACGAACCGTTGATTTTTCCATTGTCCAGCATCGAGCTGATGGCCAGCAAGGCCTGCGACATGCTGCGCCGCGCGCTCGACGCATTTCAGCGCCGCGACGATCAAACCGCGCGCGCGCTGCCCGCCGAAGACGATGAAGTGGATGCGCTTTACGTGCGCACACAACGTCAACTGATTGACCTCATCGTGGCTGATGCGCGCAACATTGACCAGGCCATGCGCTTACTGTGGGTCGCCCACAACCTGGAGCGCGCCGCCGATCGGGTCACGAACATCTGCGAGCGCACCGTCTACACCATTACAGGCCGCATGATCGAACTGGATGTCTTGGATTCCGGCCAGACAACCCCCGGTGCGTTGCCGCGCGATCCGTTGGCGGCGCAAGAACGGGATTGACCATGAGGTGAAGCCATGCCGACTGACAGCGCTGCCCCGGCCCAGGAAATCGAACTGAAGTTTCACATTCCTGGCGAAGATGTGTTCAACCGTTTGTTGGCGCTGGATCGCGTGGGTGATTTTGTGCTGCGCGACAAGGGCGTGCAACGCGGGGAAGATGTCTACTTCGACACGGCGGAGTACAATTTCTTGCATGCGGGCTTTGCCTGCCGCTTGCGTCCGCGTCCCAACGGGGCCTGGTTGGCCACGTTGAAGGGCCTGTATAGCGGCGGCAACCAGGCGCGCGGCCTGCATGAGCGCGCCGAAGTCGAAGTGATCCTGAACACCCCTGGTC
>JBGAVB010000225.1:0-5015 GCA_044228345.1 Anaerolineae bacterium
TCACACGTTGACCGATGCCGGCGGCGCCGGGCAGATCGGGCCTAACCTCAACCAAATCGGATCGGTCGCGGCCACCCGTGTGGCCGGCGAGACGGCCGAAGAATACATCAGGACATCCATTATCAAGCCGAACGCTTATATCGTGCCGCAGTGCCCTGCCGGCGCGTGTCCGGCGAATGTGATGCCGCAGACCTTCGGCAGTTCGCTTTCTGAAGCGGAGCTGACGGCGCTGGTTACTTATCTGTCGAATCAGAAGTAAGCGAGGAGATCAACAAGATGGCACACGCACCTGCTTTACCGCAGAGTGGGCATGGCGCCGACCATGCCGAACACCATGAAGGCTTTGTGATGCACGGGGCCTGGAAGTGGTGGCACTATTTGACATTCAACACCGATCATAAGGTGATCGGTATTCAGTATATCACCGTCACGTTCTTGTTTTTCTTGCTGGGCGGCATCCTGGCCCTGATGGTGCGCACCGAGCTGGCGCAGCCTGGTCAAATCTTTTCGGGCACCGAATACAACCGGTTGTTCACCATGCACGCCACGATCATGATCTTCCTGTTCGTGATCCCGGTGCTGGCCGGCTTCGCCAACTATATCGTGCCTTTGCAGGTCGGCGCCGATGACATGGCTTTCCCCAAACTCAATGCGGTCAGCTTCTGGCTGCTCGTCATCGGCGGTCTGCTGCTCTGCTCGTCCTTCCTTGTGGGCGCGCCCGAAGCCGGTTGGACCTCCTACCCGCCCCTCTCCCTCTTGGGCAGCGACGGCCAGACGATCTGGGCCATTTCCATCATCATCCTGGGCTTCTCATCCATCTTCGGTGCGGTCAATTTCTTGACCACCGTCGTGCGTATGCGTACGCCGGGCATGGGCTGGTTCGAGCTGCCGCTCTTCACCTGGGGCATTATCGCCACCTCGATCATTCAGATTTTGGGCACGCCCGTCATCGCCAGCGCGTTGTTCTTGTTGGCCATCGAGCGCATCTTCCACGCCAACTTCTTCAACGTTGCGCAGGGCGGCGATCCCCTGATGTGGCAGCACCTTTTCTGGTTCTATTCGCACCCCGCTGTCTACGTGATGGTGCTGCCGGCCATGGGCATCGTCTCCGATGTGCTGCCGGTTTTCAGCCGCAAGCCGATCTTTGGCTACAAGGCCATCGCCTTCTCGAGCCTGGCCATCTGCTTCTTGGGCTTCACCGTCTGGGCGCACCACATGTTCACCAGCGGTATGAACCCCTGGATGACCGTGCCCTTCATGATTACTTCGATGATCATTGCCGTCCCCACCGGCGTCAAGATCTTCGGCTGGCTGGGCACCATCTGGCAAGGTAAGCTGCGTTTTACCAGCGCCATGATGTTCGCCCTGGGCTTCATCTCCCTGTTCGTCTTGGGCGGCATCAGCGGGGTCATCCTGGCTTCCGTACCGGTAGACATTCATGTGCACGACACCTACTTCGTGGTGGCACACCTGCACTATGTGTTGTTCGGCGGCAGCGTCACCGCGATCTACGCCGGCATCTATTACTGGTTCCCTAAGATCACCGGCCGTAAGCTGAACGAGTCCTGGGGTAAGCTTCACTTCTGGCTGCACTTCATCGGCTTCCACACGACCTTCCTGGTCATGCACGTTTCTGGCCTGATGGGCATGCCGCGCCGCGTGGCAGATTATGATCCGCAGTTCGCGACGTTGAACTTGATTTCGACCATCGGCTCCTTCCTCTTGGGCACCTCCACGCTGCCCTTCATCTGGAATGTGTTGATCAGCCTGCGCAAGGGCGAAGTGGCCGGCGATAATCCGTGGGATGCCAAGACCCTGGAATGGCAGACCTCGTCGCCGCCATCCATATTCAACTGGGACGAAACCCATCAGCCGCACGTTGGCGGCGGCCCATACGATTATGGTCGCCACGTGCTGACCGGCGCAGCCGCGGCCACAGCCGCCGCGCACGGCGCAGACTAAGGCATCACGCAACTGCTCAGGCATCCGGCGCCGCCTGAGCAGTTACACCATCGCTTGCATGGCTGCCGGCTGGTGTTTGCGCAGCAAAGCGTCAGGGCCTTTGTGTTTCTTGTCACAAAACCCCCTGCGTAGTACAATGACACAAGATGAACGATGAATGGCGAACGCGAACTTGAATTCACGTTCATCATTCATCGTTTGTATTCTGGGGGGTCTCACGTGCCAATTCGTTTGATCGTCGCCGAGACCGGTCACATGCGCTGGTTTCGTCAACTGTCGCTGTGGACTGCGGTTCTCGCCTGGGTTGTAATTGTGCTGGGCGGTTTGGTGCGCGCCACCGGTTCCACACTGGGTTGTCGCACCTGGCCGCTGTGCAACGGAGGCCTGGCGTTCACCATCGCGCCAGGCGGTTTGACCGATTTGTGGCATCGCCTGGCCGCGATGATCCTCGGGCTGGCGCTGCTGCTGCTCCTGCGCATCACCCTGACCAACCGCGAGCACTTGCATCGGCTCTCGCCCCGCCTGCTGACTGTCACCGCAGTCACTGTCCTCATTCAGGCGCTGGTTGGCGTTCTTTTGACAGCCTCGCCCACCCCAACGCTGTGGGCCTGGATCCATACCGGTCTGGCCACACTCAGCCTCGGCCTGCTCACCGCCAGCACGCTGCTGGCCTGGCCGCGCACGCGCAACCGCGGCGCCATTCTGGCGCGCATTGTGCAGACTCAGGAGGAGTATGGCGGCTTCAGCGCCTGGTTGACCCTGGCCACCGTGGCTGCGTTCATCCTGGTGCTGACCGGCGCCGCCGTCGCGCAGAGTCAGGCTGCCAGCGCGTGCCCGGCCTTCCCGCACTGCGGACCCAGTCAGGCTCCCGCTGCCTTGCAGTTCATCCAGATGCTGCACCGCGGCGCGGTTTTTGCCACGCTAATCGCTTTTCTGTGGCTCTCCTGGCGCTACGTCGGTATCTTGGGCCGGGCAAGCATGAGTGCACGGCGCTGGAATCGCGCCATGCTGCTCCTCTTCGCGGCGCAAATCGGTTTGGGCGTGGCAAATGCGTTTTTCGTCATTCCCGTGTGGGTCAACGTGGCGCACCTGGCCCTGGCAACCGCAGTTTGGGCTGGCTTCGTCGTTCTCTATACCCTTTATCACGAGGGCGCACACGCCCAGGTCGTCGCTGGCGCAGAGGACCAGGCTGCAAGCCCCCGCCGGGACACCGTCGGCTCCATCTTGTTTGCCTATTTCTGGTTAGCCAAGCCGTACATCACCGTCCTCCTGCTCATCACGACCCTGGCCGCCATCCTGGTGGCAACGGCGGGCCGCCCACCGTGGGGCTTGACCCTGTGGGCGCTGTTGGGCGGCGCACTTTCGGCCTCATCTGCCAACACCATCAACGCGTACATTGAACGCGATAAGGACAAAATTATGCCGCGCACGCGGCGCCGCCCCCTGGCCACCGCGCGCATCGCTCCAATCAACGCGCTGATCTATGGCCTGGCGCTTGGCGCCCTCTCCGTGGTCGTTTTCCTGGTTTATGTCAACGTCTTGAGCGCCATTCTCTCGACCATCGCGTTGGTCTACTATGTCGTTGTCTACACCCTTTGGCTCAAACCGCGCACCCCATATAACATTGTCATCGGCGGCGCGGCCGGCGCGTTTCCGCCCATGATCGGCTGGACGGCCATCACCGGGCAGATTGATCCGCTAGCCATCATCCTCTTCGCCGTCGTTTTCTGCTGGACGCCGCCGCACACCTGGGCGCTGACGCTCCTGGCGCAGCGTGACTACACGATGGTCAACATTCCGATGTGGCCCGTCGTCCACGGGGAAGAGGACACGCGCAAGCAAATCGTGGCTTACACCTGGCCGATGCTGATTGTCACCATTTTGCCTGCGGTGGCGCGTCTACTTGGCCCGATTTACCTGGTGGCCGCGGTCGTGCTGGGCGGCATTTTCCTGTACCTGGCGCTGCGTCTGCGCCAGGCGCGCACGAACGCCTCAGCCTTGAGTCTCTACAAGTATTCAACGCTATATCTGGCCCTGCTGTTTGCGGCGATGGTGGTGGATCGGGTGGTTTAGGCGCGGCCTGGCGGTTGCAGGTCACAGCCATGATATCACGAACTGACCTCAAAATAGGCCGCGGATGAACACGAATCGTCACGGATTGCCTGTTTTCATTCACGGTTGTGCGCAGCGCGCATGGATCACTGACTGGACGAGTTGGGAGACAAATATGGAGCAGCGAACGCGGAGAATGGTGGGCTGGATCAGCGCGCTGGCGGTGGGCTTGGGCCTGCTGACGGCTTGCGGCGGCGCGAGCCAGGCCCTGCCAGTCTATTGGAATGCCCCTAGCTTCACCCTCACCGACCAGGACGGGCAGCGCGTCAGCACCGGCGATTTGGCTGGCCGCGTATGGCTGGTCAATTTCATCTACACCACCTGCCCGGACGTGTGTCCTACGGAACTGATGCCGAAGATGCGCAAGGTGCAGGAGTTGGTCAAAGCCGACGCCAGCCTGGCGGGCAAGGTGCAGCTCGTTTCGATCAGTGTGGACCCGGCCAACGACACCCCACCCGTGCTCAAAGCCTACGGTCAGCTCTTCGATGCGGACCCGGCCATGTGGCGGTTCCTGGTGGGCACAGAACAGGAAACGGTGGATCTGCTCCAAACCGGCTTCAAAGTGGGCCTGGCGCAGCGTCACAGTCACGAGCCTGGCAGCGATGAGCACAGCGACATCAATCACTCCACGCGTTTTGCGCTCGTGGATGCCCAGGGCCGCGTACGCGGCACGCCGCTGTCGAGCGACGAGACGGCTGAGCAATTCGTCGAAGACATGCGCAACCTGGTCAACGAGGAAAGCGGACGCAAATGAACGCTGGCTGCGTTCGCAGAGGCTGAAGAAATCATAAATCAGCGTTTCTCTGCGTGTATCTGCGTCCCGTACAAATCTTGGACGCAGATGCACGCTGGCTGCGCTCGCAGATGCCAAAAAAACCGAAAAGATCAGCGTTTCTCTGCGTGTATTTGCGTCCCATCCAAGCGTTGGACGCAGAGGATGC
>JBGAVB010000226.1:0-4981 GCA_044228345.1 Anaerolineae bacterium
TCTTTCTGCTGACGCTCGGCCCTACCCTGCGCATCGCCGGGCATGACACCGGCCTGCCAGGCCCCTTTGGGCTGCTGGCGCGGCTGCCCTTTTTCAACGGCAATCGCTACCCCAGCCGCTTCAGCGTCATGCTGATGCTCAGCCTGGCCGTGCTGGCGGCGGAAGGGCTAGCCGTGTTCGCCCGCCGCCTGGCAACCACCAGCGGGCGCAAGACCGCATGGATGGCGGTCTGCCTGCTGCTGATTCTGTTCGAGCATCTGTCTGCGCCGCTGCCGTTGACCAACCTGGCGCAGATACCGGCTGTCTACCAGGAGGTGGCGGCCGCGCCAGGCGATTTCACGCTGTTGGAGCTTCCCCTGGGCTGGCGCAACGGGGCGCGCGTCCTGGGCAAGCAGGACGCGCTGATCATGCAGCAGCAGTGGTATCAAACCGTGCACCACAAACGGCTGCTGGGCGGCAACACCTCGCGCAATCCGGCCTTCAAGTTTCAGTACTTCAGCCAGGCGCCGGTGCTCAGCACTCTCATCGCGCTGACCAACGCCGCTGACCAACCTGCGCACGCGCGCTTGCGCAGCCTCTTTGCCGATCCCACCGCCTGGCAGCTGCTGCTGGCGCAAGATCGCCGCGCCGCGCCGGCGGTCCTGCGCCAATTCGACATTCGCCTCATCACCGTGCACGAGGCTTACGCGCCGCCGGCCCTGATTACTTATGTCGAGTCCGTGCTGCCCGTCAGCCTGCTGGGGGCGCGCGACGGCGTGCGTCTGTATGCCGTGACGAACACAGAGGCAGCCGAACCCACCGATGTCGCATTGACCTCGCCCACTGGCACACTCTACCTGGGTGAAGGCTGGAATGGCTGGCTGCAGCCCCCGCTTCTGGGCGACGCCTGGCAGGGTGAAACACCGGACGCGGTGTGGGCTGAGCGCACTCGCAGTCGGCTGCTGCTGCCGCTGCCCAGCAAGGTCAACCTGACGCTGGAGGCCAAAGCCGCCGGCCCAGGGCAAACCGTGCGCGTCAGCGCTAACGGCTGGCAGTCGTCTGCACTGCCCCTGGCGCCGACCTGGCAAACGCTGACGCTGGAGATCCCTGCCCGCGCGGGTCTCAATGATGTCATTCTCGAATTTGGCGAACTGTACCCCTTACGGTTAGAATCAGAGCCGCCCGCGGTGATTGGGGCGACCGGCGTGCGTGCGCCTCTGCCGATTTTTGTCGAGAGCGCAGGCGAAGAAAGCGGCGATTTTGCCCACATCTGGGTCAATGGCCGTGATGCCGTTGCCACACCTGGCGAACCAGGCTACTATGTGGCCGTCATCGAGCCGGTGAAGGGTGAGGTGGAGACCGTGCGTCGCTTCAACACGCTGAACGACCCGGATGCATCGAGCGCGCTGGCTGCGCTCATACGAGATACGCCTGACGGGCGCATCGTGGTCGCCGCGGCGGCCGACGAAGCCTCGCTGGCGTTGAGCGCAGAGGCTGTGAAAGCGCTGCACGAAATCGGCGCCGCGGGCGATTTGCGCAGGGGCTTTCGCTGGGGGCACGCCATCATCGGCGTCAAAGGCGCGCAGCCTGGTCAGGCCATCGAGGCGATGGGCGCGGTGCAGCCGGCGACCGCGGCAGTCGGCGGCGCCTGGCGCAGCCGCCAGGTCGCCGCGGCCGTGCGGCGCGTTGCGTGGGCACTGCCCTGAGGTAAAACATGAACGAATCAACGGTGCGCATCGCCCTGGTCGGCTGCGGCTACTGGGGTCCGAACCTGGCGCGCAACCTGAGCCAGGTCAATAACGGACGCCTGGTTGCGTGCGCTGACAGCGACCCGCAGGCGCTGGCGCGTATGCAGCGCCAGTACCCCCATATCGAAATGACTACCGACAGCGCGGCGCTTCTACAGCGCGCGGACATTGATGCGGTGGTGCTGGCAACGCCAGCGCGCACACATGCCGGCCTGGCGCTGGCCGCCTTGGCCGCGGGCAAGCACGTCTTCGTTGAGAAGCCGCTGGCGATGACCGTGGCCGACGCCGAACAGATGGTGGCCGCGGGTCGTGCGGCTGGACGTATCTTGATGGTGGGGCATGTGTTCGAGTATCACCCGGCCCTGCGGCACATCAAAATGCTGCTCGACCAGGGCGAGCTGGGCGATTTGTATTATCTGTACAGCACGCGCGTCAACCTGGGCCGCGTGCAGGCAGACATCAATGCGCTGTGGAGCATCGCCCCGCATGATGTTTCGATCATGCTGCACCTGGTTGGCAGATTGCCGCAGCAGGTGAGCGCGCACGGCAAGGCCTTTCTTGGCGGCAGCGTAGAAGATGTTGTCTTCGTCACGCTCGATTTTGCCAACGGCGCCCTGGGTCACATTCATGCCAGCTGGCTCGATCCCAGCAAGACACGTCAGCTGACCGTCGTTGGCAGCCGCCGCATGGTCGTCTACGACGACGTTGCGTCTGAAGGCAAGGTCAAGATCTACGACAAAGGCGTCTATCGCAAGAGCGAGGCCGGTTACGGGGAGTACCAGGTGAAGGTGCACTCCGGCGACATCACGATTCCCCGCCTCGATATGACCGAGCCGCTGCAGTTGGAGTGTCAGCACTTCGTAGACTGCATCTGCCAGGGGCGCACACCGCTGACCGACGGCGTCAACGGTCTGCAGGTGGTCAGCGTGCTGGCGGCCGCGCAGCAGTCTCTGGATGCGGGCGGGGTCAACGTGGTCGTGGCGCCGCCAGACAAACAGTCGCCGGCTGGCCCCTAGGCCGGGGTGCATTTCAGACTGGGGGCGGGTCGGGCGATTGAAATTGCTGCAACGCCTGCGAAGCTTACCTGCGTGAGCTGCGCTTCGAAATTGAAATGCGCCCCCTAGGCCGGGCGTCGGGTATCGTTTTTTACTGTGAGTCGCGGCCCATGCCCCCGATTCAATCCGACCGTTGTCACGTCTCATGACCAACATCGCAGACCCAACTGGCCCGTGTCAGGAGGCATCCTCATGCACCGAACAAGTGCGTTCGTTCTGGCTTTCATCACGCTGACGGCGATTTGTACGGCGACTGTCTTCCCAGCCGCCGCGCAAACGTCGTATTCACCCTGGCGCACCTTCACCACGGACGATGGTTTGGCTACGAATGAGGGTTACGCGCTGATCCAGGACCAGGCTGGGGACATCTGGCTGGCAACAGACGCGGGCGTGAGCCGTTTCAACGGCAGTTGGCGCACCTACACCACGGCCAACGGGCTGATTTCCAACCGGGTGCGCGCAATCACCCAGAGTCGCGACATGCGTTCCATTTGGTTTGCCACGCTGAACGGCGTCAGCCGCCTGACCATCGGCGCAGACGGTGGTGAATCCTGGCAATCGTTCGACGCCACGAGTGGACTCCTCAACAACAATGTGCGTGCCATGCTGGTTGCGTCCGACGACAGCGTGTGGTTTGGCACCGCCGAGGGGATTTCGATCCTATCCGTGAATGCCAACGGCGCTGATGTGTGGGCGCAGATGACCGCCAAGGATGGCTTGCCAGCCGGCCAGATCACCGCGCTGCTGCAAGACAGCACCGGTGCGATTTGGGCTGGCGCCATGGCTGGCGTGGCTCGTTTTGATGGTCAACAGTGGCGCCAAGTGACCCCAACCAGCGGGCTGACCCTGACGCGCGTGAGCGCCATGCTGCAGGATCAGGCAGGCGACCTCTGGTTTGCCACGCAAGGCAACGGCGTCCTGCGCCGGTCGCACGTGGACGAGAGCTGGCAGCAATATGGCATCGCAAACGGCCTGCCAGACGCGAACATCTGGTCTATTTGGCAGGACACGCAGGGCGACTATTGGTTTGGCGCGAATTTTGGAGGCGTGGCCCGTTTCTCTCCAGCCAATGAAGAGGGAAAAGCGTGGTCGGTGTTCAATGCCAGCAACAGCGGTCTGATTGCCAATTCTGTGCGCGCGATCTGGGAAGATTCTGTGAGCGGCAACCTGTGGTTTGCCACGACGGCCGGCCTGACTCGCTACGATTGGCGACAGTGGCGCGATGGTGGGCTGGAGATCACAGCCAGCAACGCCCGCGTGTTTGCGCTGGCGGAGGACGCCGACGACCTGCTGTGGGCCGGCACTGACACCGCGGGACTGCTCGTGCTCGACCGCACCGACGGAAATGGGGAGAACTGGCTCCCAGTCAGCGTGAGCGACGACCCTGATAAGCCAGCCGATTTCGTGACATCGCTGCACTTCGATCATCAGGGGCGCCTGTGGGTCGGCACCAACGGCGATGGCCTTTATGTGCGCGACGAAGATCAATGGCGCGCGATCACAGAAACCGCCGCGCTCAACGATGCGACCATTATCTCGATGGTCGAACAAGAGGATGGCACGCTGTGGTTTGGCACCTTCAACGGCCTGGTGGAGCGGCGTCCTGGGTCGGGCGCTGCACCAGCCGCATGGCGGGTGTTTGGCCTGGCGGAGGGGCTGCCTAGCGCGCGCATTCAAGCCATGTTTGTGGACAGCAAAAATCAGCTATGGATTGGTACGGACAAAGGGGTCGGCGTGCTGCGCAGCACTGGCTGGAAGATCTTTTCCGCGCAGGATTCTCCCTTGCCAGCGAATGACGTCCGTGCGCTTACGGAAGATGGGAACGGCAACCTGTGGATCGGCACTTGGGCGAGCGGCATTGGACGGCTGGAACCTGAGACCGGGAACTGGAGCGTGCTGACCACCACCGATGGGCTGGTTTCCAACGGCATTGTTGCGCTGATGCGCGATCAATCGGGTGTCATGTGGATCGGCACCGAAGGCGGCATCAGCCGTTTCGACGGCAACACCTGGCAGAGATACCAGGAAAACGACGGCCTGAC
This sequence comes from Anaerolineae bacterium, assembly GCA_044228345.1. GTDB lineage: Bacteria > Chloroflexota > Anaerolineae > SSC4 > Amarolineaceae > Amarolinea. The sequence continues at coordinate 4,825 of JBGAVB010000226.1, forward strand.
CGGCGGTATTGTCACCAGCATGTATCAGGATCGCCAGGGAATCTACTGGTTAGCTACGGTAGATGGACTCAGGCGCTATCAGCCAGAGACGCGCGCGCCGTGGGCGCGTGTTTCTGCGGTCAATTCGACGCCCGTGAACCACAACCCCATCAGCCTG
>JBGAVB010000227.1:0-4960 GCA_044228345.1 Anaerolineae bacterium
GCCAGTGGGGCAGCCAGCAGGACACATGGGACATCGAGCCTCAGTGAGTTGGCCGCGACATCAAAATAGAGCTGCAAGCGCGGAGCGGGCGGCTCAACTGCCCAAATGGGTGGGTAGGCCTAACCGCGCACGCGTCAGCGCGCTACCCATTCGACCCCCATCAAAACCGCCCATTCGCCGTTGACTTTTATGGCGCAATGCGTTATAGTAATACTCAGGTAGGACCAACTGCCTGTCCAACTCTCGATCTGATGCCATGAGGGAGGGAACTGTGACTATTCGATCTATTATGACGACCAACGTGTTTACCGTTCATGAACGAGCGCCGCTCACTGATGTGGCGCGCGCCATTGTAGACCATCACCTCAGTGGTCTACCCGTTGTCAACGACAACGGCGAAATGATCGGTATAATCTCGGAAAAGGATGTGCTGCGCGAGATGCATCCGCTCTTCCAGCATCTCCTGGACTCGCCGACGCCCAGCCTGGCTCATTCGGCCAAGGATGAGGGCTTCGCCGACATCAGCAGCATCAAGGCCGGTGATGTGATGACCCATCATGTGCAGACGGTCACGCCGGATACGCCGCTGTTGGAAGCTGCCGGCTTGATGGTTCTCTGGCACATTCGCCGCTTGCCCGTGGTGGAGGGCGGCAAATTGGTGGGGATTGTCAGCCAGGGCGATGTCTATCAGTCCATTTTCAAGGTGCAGCTGCACATGCAGAGCGATACGCAGGATTAGTTATGCTCAAACCCAACCGCGATGTGGGTCTCATCAGTCATGGCGCCTACGTGCCGCGTTACCGCCTGGCCGGCGAAGAGATCGCGCGCGTCTGGCGAGGGAAAGACGCCGGCTGGCCTGTCAAGCAGAAGGCAGTGGCTGGCATGGACGAGGACACCGCCACGATGTCCATCGAGGCCGCGCGCAACGCGCTCTGGCGCGCCGGGATTGACCCCAAAGAACTGAAAGCGCTTTGGGTAGGCAGTGAATCTCATCCCTACGCCATCAAACCGACCAGCACGATTGTGGCCGAGTTTCTCGGCGCACTGCCTGACACCCAGGCGGCCGATTGGGAATTTGGCGGCAAAGCCGGCACGGAGGCCTTACAGGCGTGCATCGCCCTGGTTGGCTCTGGCATGGCCAACTATGCGATGTGCGTTGGCATGGACGCCGCACAAGGACGCCCTGGCGACGCCCTGGAGTACACCGCCGCCGCGGGCGGCGCTGCGCTCATCGTTGGGCCGGCCGAGGAGAGCATCGCGCTCTTCGAAGGGTCGCTCTCCTACGTCACCAACAGCATGGACATCTGGCGCCGCGCCGGCGCGCGCTATTACAGCAATGCCTTGCGCTCCACCGGCTCCGAAGCCTACACAGACCATGTCAAAGCAGCGGCCAGCGCGCTCCTGAGCGAATTGGGACGCACGGCGGCCGACTACCAGCATGTGATCTTCCATCAACCAGACAACAAAATCCCGCGGCGCGTGGCCGAAGCCCTCGGCTTTTCGTATGAGCAGTACGCGGCCGGCTTCGTGGTGGAAGACATTGGCAGCACCCATGCCGGCTCGGCCCTGCTGGGCCTGAGCGCGGTGCTGGACGTCGCCCAACCAGGCGATCGCATCTTGATGGTGTCGTTTGGCGCGGGCGCGGGCAGCGACGCGTTCTCACTCGTGGTCACCGATCGCATCTATGAGCAGCGCTTCGCCGCGCCTTGCGTCAGCGACTATATCAAACGGCGCCGGGATATTGACTACGCAACCTATGCCAGGTTCCAGGGCAAGTTTCAGTTGAACTAGGAGGCTGCCTGGAGAAACCCCCAGGGATTCAGGGCAGCACGGAGATTACCATGCGCGATGTGTACATCATCGGCGTCGGCCAAACGGAAGTCGGGCGCCACAACGATCTCAGCCTGCGGGCGCTGGCCGCGCGCGCGGTCAAAGCGGCTCTGCAGGACGCCGGGGCCGATTCAGTGCAGGGCTTGTATGTCGGCAACATGCTGTCCGGCGTCCTCCTGAACCAACAGCACCTGGGCGCGCTGATCGCGGATGCAGCCGGCCTGCGCGGCATTGATGCTGCGACCGCAGAGGCAGCCTGCGGTTCCGGCGGGGCCGCCATGCGTTGGGGCGTCATGGCCGTCGGCAGCGGCCAACATGACATGGTGGCGGTGTGCGGCGTCGAAAAGCTGACCGCCACCGATCCGCGCATCACGACGCGTGGCCTGGCGATGGCGGCCGACTATGAAAACGAAGCCTCCCACGGCGTAAGCTTTGTGGCCCTCAACGCGATGATCATGCGCCGCTACTTGCACGACTACCACCTGATCTCAGAGGACCTGGCCTATTTCCCGATCAACGCCCATCACAACGGCGCGCGTAATCCCAACGCCATGTTCCAGAAAGCCGTGGACATGCGCACCTACCGCCGCTCTCCCGTGGTGGCAGATCCGATTCGCGTGCTTGACGCGTCGCCGATCTGCGACGGCGCCGCGGCGTTGATTCTCTGCTCGGCTGATCGCATCGCGGAAATCAAAGCCAGCGGCCGGCCGTTCGTGCGCGTGATGGCGTCGGCCAATGCAACCGACTCCGTTGCCATTCATGATCGCTATACCCCCATGTTCTTGCAGGCTTCCTACCTCTCCAGTCGCCAGGCCTACGAACAGGCCGGCATCACACCCCAGGAGATCAATTTCTTCGAGGCGCACGACGCCTTCAGCGTGATGGCGGCCCTGTCGCTGGAAGCGTGTGGCTTTGCCGGGCCAGGCAAAGCGCACGAGATGGCGCAGGAGGGTGAAATCACGATCGAGGGCCGCCTGCCCATGTCCACCATGGGCGGGCTTAAGGCGCGCGGCCACCCCGTCGGCGCCACGGGCGTCTACCAGGTGGTGGAAGCCTACCTGCAGTTGACGGGCCGCGCCGGCGCCAACCAGGTGCAAAACGCGCGCATCGGCATGACGCAAAATATCGGCGGCAGCGGCGCGACGATTGCCACCCATATTCTTGAACGTCTGAACTAAACGCAGCGGCGCACGACCGCGTTCCCTTCCCATGCGGGCGGCAGTTACTCCACGGAGTAGCTGCCGCTCTTTTTCATGCCAGCACACCGGGTGTTCTCAACTCATTCGGGGTGTTTTCAGTTGATCCGCACACAAAGCCACAAAGCCGCCAATCCTCAAGAGCTTCTTTATACTTTGTGCTTCCCATCCCCTGTGCTACAATCGCTTGCATCGTCACATTCGGTAAGACTCTGGAACGGTAGGCTGCTGCTTGCAACGACATCTTTGGCTTCCCCAGCATCGTTTCTACACGTTGGCCGCGCTGATCGTGGTCCTGGCGCACATACTGCTCGGTCTCTTGTACAGCATCGTGACGCCGCCCTGGGAGGCCCATGACGAATGGGCGCATTACCGCTATGCCGAGTTCGTGGCGCAGGAGCGCCGCCTGCCGCCGCCCGATCAGCGCCTCACCACCACCTACCGCTATGACGAGGCTTCGCAGCCGCCGCTCTATTACCTGATCACGGCCCTTCCGCTTCTGTTCGTACCGCCGGATACGCGCCCCCCCGCACCCAACCCTTTCGCCGAGGACGCCGAAGGCGTTAATTTCGCTGTGCATGATCCGGCGGTGGAGTCTTTTCCCTGGCGCGGACGTATCCTGGGCCTGCACCTGGCGCGCTGGCTCTCTTTACTCCTGAGCACCCTCGGCTTGTGGCCCACCTTCGCGCTGGCGCGCTGGCTCTTCCACACCCGCCGTGAGGTAGCCCTGGGCGCGCTGGCGATCCAGGCTCTTTCCCCGCAGGCAATCTTCATGGGCAGCACCGTCACCAACGACGGACTGGTCGCCGCGCTCAGCGGCCTCGCGCTGTACCACGGACTGCGCGTGGCCCTCGGTCCGTGGCAGCTGCGTCATGCCATCTGGCTTGCCGTCGCCACATCCCTCGCCCTGTTGACCAAGTACACCGCGCTGCCCCTGATTCCCTTCGCCGTGCTGTGCCTGCTCATCGCCCTGCTGCGCGCCGTGCGCCGATCCGAAACCCGCGTGCGTGCGCTGGCCGGCAGCCTGGCGGCGCTCGGCGGCATGGTGGGCCTGAGCGGCTGGTGGTTTGCGCGCAGTCAGGCGACCACGGGCTACTGGGCGACCCGCGATCAAGAGACATTGTGGTGGCTGCGGCAGGATTTTTGGCAAACCCCGGCGCGCTTCATCACCGAGCCGGCCTGGAGCCTGCTGCCGCCGGCGCTCAACTACGGCTTTCAAACGTACTGGGCTTCTTTTGGCTGGGGCAATGTGGGCGCGCCGCGCTGGGTCTACACCCTGTTTGCCGTGTTGACGCTGGGCGGCCTGGCTGGCGCGGTCTGGTATCGGCTGCGTCCGCGCCGTGAGTCCGCCGCCGCGGCGCCGCGCGGCGCGTTCACCCTGCTGGCCCTCTTCATCCTGCTCATCGTCGCGCTGCCGTTGTATCGTGAGCTGCTCAATGCACGCTTTCTGCTGCGCGGGCGCTACATTCTGCCGACGCTGCCTGCGGTCAGTGTGCTGCTGGCGGCCGGCTGGCTGGCGTGGCCGCGCGCGCGCATGGCGCGACGCCTGTGGGTCATCCTCAGCGCCGGCCTGGTCGTGCTTGCGGTCTACCTGGCCCTGGGAGTGATCCGTCCGGCCTATGCGCGTCCCGCAGCCGTGGATCTGAGCGCCCTGCCGGCCTATGCCAATCCCCTGGCGGCCCGTTTCATGCGCGCAGCCGGCGGCCCCCTGGCCGAAATCGTGGCCTACGATACCTGGCCGGACAGCCCGCGGCCCGGCGAGGGCTTGGCCGTCACCTTGTGGTGGCGGGTGCTGGGGCAAACACAGCGCAATCTGACCCTGGATGTGCAGCTGCTCGATCCGTCCGGCGCAGTGATTGCTGAGCGCAGTCGTTTTCCTGGCGCAGGCAATTTTGCCACCAGCCTCTGGCGCCCTGGCGATGCCTTTCAGGAAG
>JBGAVB010000228.1:0-4945 GCA_044228345.1 Anaerolineae bacterium
ATCATGCCGAACTCTGTGGTCTTCGTCAGATCTGCCAGCAGTTCCGTATGCCCCGGGTAATGAAAACCCGCCATGTTCATGGCTTCTTTGTTGATCGGGGCCGTGACGATCCCGCCCAGGCTCCCCGCCTGCGCCAGCGTCACCGCTTCGGTGCCGTCTTTGGCCTCCGCCACCACGACGAAGCCGCCCACCCCCTCACAGAGCTGGCGCAAGCCCTGGCGCACCAGGGTGTGGTCATCGGCAATCAGGATCCTAATCCGCGTCATGGTTGACCTCTTTCGTGCGCGGCGGCAAGGTGATGACCAACTCCGTGCCCTGGCCGGTCGCGCTGCGGATGTCCAGCATGCCGCCCAGGTCCAGGATGCGCTCGCGCATTTGGCGCAGGCCGAAATGACCGGCTTGATCGGCCGGGCCGAGCTGGCTGGGGTCGAAACCGCGGCCGTTGTCGCGCAGCGAGACGGCGACGCCGCCGGCGGCGTCTACCGTCAGCCGCACCAGCACCGAACTGGCGCGTGCATGCTGGCCAATGTTGTTCAAGCCTTCTTGCATAATGCGGAACAAGGGCAATTCATAGGCCGAGGAGAGGGCCTCTTGCCGTCCAGATACCTCGAGCCGGGTCGCCACTTGGTTCTGGTCGCCAAAGTCGCCCACCAACTGCGCCAGCGCCGGGAAGAAGCCGAGCGCCTCCAGGTCCACCGGACGTAGGGCGAAAATGGCGCGGCGCAGATCCATGATGGCGGCCATCAGCACGGCTTGCAGCTCGTCCAACGCAGCGCGCATCCCGGGTGGCGCCCCGTCGGCCAGGTGAGACCACAGCGCCGACTTGAAACGCAACCCGGCCAGGCTTTGCGCGACGCCATCGTGAATCTCGTGGGCGATGCGCCGGCGCTCGGCGTCAATGGCTTCGGCCTCGCTGCGGCGCTGCTTTTCCGCGCTGATGTCTTCCACGGTAACGATCATGCGCCCAGCATCCGTGGGGTCGGGTGCGGCGATCACGCGTACGGGAAAGCGCGTACCGTCGCGATGCTGGTTGGTGGTCTCGACCATCACGGTCTGGCCATGCCGGACCTGCTGCATGAGAGCAACGACTGTTGGCCTGGCATCGTCGGGCACGAGTTGGAGCGCCGGCATGCCCATTAGCTCGGCCGGCGTGTAGCCGTAGACCAGCCCCACCCGGCGGTTAGCCTCCAGGATCGTCACGGAGCCAGCGGTCAGGTCGGCCACGAAAATGCAGATGGGCACGGACTCGAAGAGGCGGCGGTAACGCTGCTCGCCAGCCCGACGTGCGCTGTTAGATTGACTGCTCACCTTGTTACCATTCCTTCGCCCCTAACCCGGGCAAGCCGGAACCAGAAAGTCAAACCACAAAATTATAGCTGAGTTTACGGCTCTGACCAAGCCAGCAGGTGTTGGCGGGTGGGCGTCAGTTCATTTCAGGCTGGTCTTGGCAGGCTGAACACTCCGTTACGCGGTTGACAAACTGATGCTCTGCGACTAAAATGTACGTACAGGTATTTCAATAACGTACGTTCGTATGCGTTCCATAGGGAGGAAAGATGAAGACGGTATCTGCCACCGAATTACGAACGAACATCTATCAACTTCTTGATGAGGTGTTGCACAGCGGCCTGCCCATCGAGGTCAAAAGGGGAGAGCGAAAATTACGCATTGTGCCGGTCGAGAAGGCAGACAAGTTCCAAAACCTTGTCTATCGGCCGGATGTGATCCAGGGTGATCCCGAAGAACTGGTTACCCTCAGTTGGGAAGCGGAGGTAAGCCTTGATCTACCTTGATACCCACGTCGTTGTGTGGCTCTTCTCAGGGTTGACCGACAAGTTCAGTGCGGCAGCGCAAAGGCTGATCAACGACAACGAAATTCGTATCTCACCGATCGTGCGCCTGGAATTGCAGTACCTGTTTGAAATCCAGCGGATTGCAGAAACGCCAGACATCGTCGTGACGGACCTGGTTAACCGCATCGGGCTACAGGTCTGCACCAGACCTTTCAATCTCATCGTAACGCAAGCCTTGACATGCACCTGGACACGTGATCCTTTCGACCGCCTGATCACAGCCAACGCGGCCTTGCACGACAATATCCTTCTGTCAAAGGATCGTAACATCCTCCAGAACTACGCGCATGCCAGATGGGCGTAAGTGTCCTTCAGAAACTCGCCCCGGAGGCCCGTTTGGACCTTTCCAAATCGAATGGGTAGGGCAGGTTTCGGATTCGCGCCTCGACTTCATTGGTGTTGATGACCGTTTCGACGTCATGGCGCGTCCGGATTTCACCCTGACCTGCTTTGAATGCCTTGATTTCCTCAGAAATCTTCCTTCGTCGTTGCGGCCGGAGCCGCGCGTTCCACCAGGGCTGCAGCCACGGCCAAACCGATGTACAGCCACAGCAGGCTGCTCATGTGCGGATAGGTCAGGTTGAACAGGTAATGATCGAGCGCGGCGGCCGCGAGCGCGCCCGCCAGCGCGCCTCCCAGGCCCAACAGGATGGCATCGCGCCCGGCTGCCAGGCCGCGGCGCCAGGCGCGCCAGAGGAAGGCGAAGAAACCGACGATCACGGTGAGGAAAACCAGCAGTCCGGAGAGTCCCATTTCCTCAGCCATCAGCAGATAAGCGCTGCTGACGCCGATGTAGATATCAATGTCCGGCGTGCCGCTGAAGCCCACGCCAAACCAGGGATAGCGGCCTATGAGCAGCAGGGCGTCTTTGTATTCGCCAAAGCGCATTTGCGTCGCCAGGTCTTCGCCGCGCAGGCCGGCCAGCAGGCGCGCCACGTAGGCTTGGGTTTGCGGCAACAGCAGCAGGAGCGCCGCGGCAAGCAGCCCCAGGATGAGCAGGCGGCGATATTTCAGGCTGGCCAGGATGAGAAGCGAGATGCCCAGGCCCATCAACGCAGAGCGCGAGTAGGTCAGGTAGAGCGCCAGCACCTGCACGACGAAAATGGCGCTGATCCACACGCGCGGCAGGAGCGGCGAACGGCTGAAAAACTGCGGCGCGGTCAGTCCCGCGGCCAGGATCATCATGCCGCCCAAGACGTTGGGGTCCACAGCCAGGCCAATGGCGCGCATGGGGTTGTTGGGGTCATCTTCGATGTAGCGCAGCGCGCCGTAACCGCCAGGGTATTTCAAGCGCGCCAATCCGTCCAGGATGCGCACAGTCCAGGCGTCAGGGATGACATAGAAGACGACGGCGATCAGCGCGCAAACACCGCCGCCAATGATCAGGACGCGGGTCAGCCAATCCACATCCTCGCGGGTGCGAATCTCGTTGACGGCGACAAAGAAGAGCGCGATGCTGATCACCACTTCGATGAACTGGCGCATGATCTGCTGCGTTGGCATGGCGTGCGTGGCGCCCATGACAAAGGTGAACATCGCCAGGGCCAGGAAGAGGAGCACCAGTCCGCCCAACGGCGAAAAGACGAAGGTGCGATCCTGGCCCGTGGCGATGCGCACCAGCCAGACGAAGAAGAGCGCCAGCAGCGCGGCGTCCAGGAAGGTAGGCGTGAAGCCGAGTTTGAACGGAAACGCCGCAAACGGTAGAATCCAGATGACGGCGGCGAGGACGATGAAACCCCAACGCGTGCTGCGCAAGACGAGGATGGCGGCGGCCAAGCCAACTGCGCCGGCCAGGGCGTAGGTTGGCCCCAACAAGGCCACGTAGAGACCAAGCGCCGCCGCTGCCAGGCCGATCAACCACCAGAGGGTGCGCCGCGTGGCGCGCGGATCGCCTTCCACCAGCGCGGCCGACAGACGGCGCCAGTCCCACCAGCGCCTCGGCCTGGCGCCCAGGACGACGCCTGGCGCGGCGTCAGGAGGCCAGGAACGCGCGCTCATACCACATGCACCTTCATCAGATCGGTGGCGCCGGGCTGACTGCCCACGCTGCCCGCCGTGACCACCACCGTGTCGCCCAGGTTGACAAAGCCCTGACGCTGCGCGGCGCGGATGGCGTCGGCCAGCATACGGTCGGTGGTGGTCTCGCGGTCGGCCAGCAAGGGATAGATGCCCCACGAGAGCATGAGCTGGCGCTGTGTCTGCGCGCTGGGCGTCACGGCGACCACGGGCGCTTGCGGCCGGAAGCGCGCGACCAGCCGCGCCGTGCTGCCAGAAAGGGTCGGGGCGATAATGGCCTTCGCTTTGAGATCGCGCGCGGTTTCGCAGGAGGCATGGGCCACGGCCTGGGCGACGGTCACTTTGACCACCGATTCATCGGTGAAGCGCAGGCTCCAACTCGCTGCCTGTTCAGCCTGCTGGATGATGTGCGCCATGGTCTGCACGGTCGTCACCGGGTATAGACCGGTGGCCGTTTCGCCGGAAAGCATCACGGCGTCGGTGCCATCGAAAACTGCATTGGCTACGTCCGAGGCTTCAGCGCGCGTCGGTCGCGGGTTGCGAATCATCGAGTCGAGCATCTGCGTCGCGGTGATGACCGGCTTGCCAGCCTGATTGCACAGGCGAATGATGCGCTTCTGGATCACCGGCACCTCTTCGGTCAACATCTCGATGCCCAGGTCGCCGCGCGCGACCATGATGCCATCCGCATCCGCAATGATCTCCTCGATGGCGATGACCGCCTGGGGCTTCTCGATCTTGGCAATCACCAGCGTGGGTTGATCGAGTGGGTTGGCGGCGCGAATGAGCGCCTTCAGCTCCCGCACTTCGGCGGCGCTGCGCACAAAGGAGAGCGCCACCCAATCCACGCCCTGGCCCAGGGCAAAAGCGAGATCGGCGCGATCCTTGTCCGTGATGGCGGGGATGCTCAGAGAAGCATCCGGCAGATTCATGCCCTTTTTGGAGGTCAGCAAGCCGCCGGTCAGCACCTGGCAGGTGATCTCCTGGCCGGAGACGCTGCGCACTTCCAGTTCCAGCAGGCCGTCATCGAGCAGGATGCGCTCACCCTGGCGGACGACGCCTGGCAGATCGGCGTA
>JBGAVB010000229.1:0-4937 GCA_044228345.1 Anaerolineae bacterium
GTGCTTCACCTTGCCTGAATTGCGCGCGGACATGCTGGTGCGCACGGTGCGCGAACATCTCAAACCGTAACGCCGTAGATGCGATTGAGACGCGCGGTCTCGCGCGTCTCTACGGCGCGCACGAACGGCTCCACATTGCGTGCATGGTGGAAAACCTGGTAGCCGCGAATCAGGAAGCCAAGCGTTGGCTCCCAGCCCAGACGCCGCGCGGGCAGGCGCAGGGCCTTTAGATGCCAGTCAATCAGCGGCAGGCGGCTGAGATTGGCGACTGACCGCAGCGTGGCGCCGATGCGCTCGATCTGCTCGACCCGCGCCAGGTAGTTGTCGCACTCACGATAGGCCCACTCATAGTCCTCGGTCGTCCATGCGTCGGCTTTGCCGTGCAGCACCAGCACATCAATCAGATAATCGTCGAGGGCCTCGGTCAGTTCTACCAGGTCCAGGGATTCCTTCATCGCGGCCAGCGGCTTGGGGCCGACAATGTGCACTAACTTGTCGTACAACTGTCGAAAGCGGGTGTTGCGGTCGTCGAAGTCGTGCGGACCGTAGATATCCTCGAAGAAGAACTGCGCCAGCCGGCCATACTGTGGAGAGCGCGCCAGGTCGTCATGATCCTGACGCAGGCGCACACTCTGGAAGGCCTGCAGCCGCACGCGCAGCTGCGCACGATAGGGATCGGTCAGATGAGCTGCGCGGTGAACCGGATCGTAGCGGACGTGCATCCAGTCAGGCATAGCAAGAGCCGCGAATCATGGCGTTAATCCATGGGAATGACGAGGTTCTTGGGAAAAGGCGACAGGCTGTGCCACGCGCCCTGCGCGTCCGCAAAGAAGGTGTCTTCGATGCGCACGCCATAGCCTGCTTCGGCATCGTACAGCCCTGGCTCGATCGTGATGACGGCGCCTGGCAGCAGAGGCGCGCTCGATCCCGGCATGTCGCTGAGGATGGGCGCTTCATGCACGCGCAGCCCCAGACCATGTCCCAACGAGTGGTTGTAGCCGCGCGTGGTCATACGATCCTGGCGAATCGTCGTGTAACCGCGCGCCTCGAAGTAGTCGCAGACCAGCGTTTGGTAGAAGCCAGAGGCCTCGCCAACGCGCAGCGCGGCCACCGCCGCATCGAACGCGCCCAGCACAGTGTCATAAACGGCCTGGACCTGCGGCGGGGCATAGCCAATGCAAAAGGTGCGCGTCATATCGTGATAATAGCCAGAACGCTGGTCCCTGGGGAAGATGTCGAACACAATCGGGCTGCCCAGGCCCAAGGCTTCGGCGTCGTTGCCCGTGTGATGTGGATTCGCGCCGTCTGCGCCCTGGGCAAAAATCGTCGCGCCGTCATCCACCAGCTCCAGCTCAAAGAAGCGGGCGCGCATGAAGGCTTTGACATCGCCAATCGTCAACGGCTGACCGTCGGCCTTGACCAGGATGCCATCTCGCGCAGCCTGCCGTTGAATCAAGTCCACCACGGCTTGCACCACCTGGGTGGTCTTCTCGCCGACCTGGCGCAGCGCCGTAATTTCTGCGGCATCTTTCGTCTGGCGCACACGCTCGAAAACGGACTCGAACTCGGCCACCGGCTGAATGGCCGGCATGGCCTGCAGCAGGCTGCTGATGAAACGGTAGGCGTAGCCGGCATCCATCTTACCCAAGAACGCCACACGGCCCTGCACGCCCAGGTCGCTCAGGATTTGGCGCTGATATTCGACCATGGCATCGAAGCGATCGGGGAAACGGCCTGAGATGGCCCGATAGTCCCAGCGCTGGCGGTTGATGAGCGCCAGCCCGGACTGCTCGGCCGCAAAGCGTTCAATCGGGCTGTGAATGAGCAGCGGCGCCTCGCCCCGTTTCTTCACGATCATGGCGCCCTCGAGCAAGGCCCCATTAGTCATGTAGAACACGTCAGGATCCAGCGTCGCGTCGCCCGTGAGAACAAAGGCGTCCAGTCCCATGTCGGCCATGGCCAGGTCAAGGTCTTGTTTCATGGGATTACGCCGGTTGAACGATGAGGCTCGTGTCTTGGAATTTGCGCCCCTCGTCAATCAGCATGATCGGAATGCCATCGCGAATGGGATAGCGATAGCCGTTGCGGGGGTTGATGAGCCACTTGCCGTCGGCGCTGAGCGTCAACGGCCCTCGATCAAGCGGGCAAACCAGGATTTTCAACAGGTCAGGGCTAATTTCGCCGCCCAGCGCGGCCTCGTTCAAGGCTTCCGCCTCAGACGGGCCTTTGTTCTCTGTTCCGCTCAGATCAATCGCCTTCTGTTCGCCCAGGGTCTTGCGCAGAATCATGATGGCCACTGCGATCAATGCCAGCGGCAGCAGCCATTTCAGTAGGTTTTTCATCCGGTGATGCTCCCTTTTCTCTCAAGTCGTTGGCAGATAGCGCGAGGCAGGGTGTTTTCCAACCCCGGCACGCGGCGCACCTGCTGGCGTTTATCTTACGACGAACGGAACGACTTGGCAAATTCGACTTTCGGACCAATTTGCCTTGCACGCCCGCTGCCGCTTATAATCGGCGCCATGGCAACACGGCAGGAGAGCGATCTATACGCGCCGCTCAAGCGCTTCTTTGAGCAACAGGGCTACGAGATACGCGGCGAAGTTAAGGATTGCGATCTTGTGGCGCGACAGGAGGCGCGGCTGGTGGTCGTGGAGATGAAGTTGGCGTTCAACCTGACGCTGGTGCTGCAAGGGCTGCGCCGGCAGCAGGTGACGAGCCACGTCTACGTGGCGATCGAAACGCCAGGCCGCAAGCGGCGCACACCCTGGTGGCGCGAAGTCCAGCAGTTGTGCCGGCGGCTGGGGCTCGGATTACTGACGGTCAATTTTGCCATCGAGCCGCCGCTCGTCGAAGTCGTGCTAGAATCAGAAGCCGGGCAGGCGTCGCGTACGCGGCGCAGCAAGCAGGCCCAGGTTGCCAGGGAGTTCGACGGCCGCCTGGGCGACTTCAACACGGGCGGCAGCACGCGGCGCCCGCTCGTCACCGCGTATCGCCTGCAAGTCCTGCGCGTCGTGGGACATTTGCATGCGCATGGCGCGTGCACGGTGGAAGATATCAAGGCTGCTTTGGAACTGAGTAATACCGCGGCCATTTTGCAGCGCAACTATTACGGTTGGTTCGACCGCACGGCGCGCGGCGTCTACGCCTTGACGCCCGCCGGTGAGCGCGCCGCGCAGCAGTATGCGGACCTCATTGCCCCCCGATCAACCCCTCGCTGACCAAACAGGCACGGACAAGCGCGAGAGTCTTGAACTTGTAAGGTCGCAGGGTGGTTTGACAATTCACTAAAAGCGGTTAGAATAACTTTGACCCTCTTGACCAAGGAGAAACCCACTACATGGGTGAATGGGAATGTATGGAATGTGGGTATATTGCACCAGGGCAAAAACGGCCAGACCGCTGCCCTGAATGTGAAGCGCCCACAGAGGCATTTGAATACTTCGAATACGAAGAGGACGACTTCGTAGACTTCGACGATCTCGACGAGAGCGACGATGACTACGAAGATGTGGAAGCTGTGATTGCAGCGTGACCTCGTCAAAAGGAGATACACCTATATGACCAAGATTCTCTGCCCCCTCTCAGACTGTGGCAACTGGGATGACGGCTTCTGCGGCGCCGAGACAATTCGCCTGAGCGAAGAGGGCTATTGTTTGACCTACGAAGAAGTAGGACAGGTTGAGGCGGATGCAACGGATGACCAGTGGGAAGACGACGATCTGGATCTCGACCTGGATGAGGACGAGGACTGGATGGATGAAGACGACATCGAGGATGACGAAGAAGAGGACGATGACTGGAGCGACGACGCCGATGACGATGACGTCTCTTCCTGGTAGGTGAACGACCGGTAAGTGCTCACTCGGCAGGGCCTTCTCCGCGGCCGAGACAGAAGGCCTCGCATCTTTCATGTATTATGACAACAAAAAAACCAGGCTTCCGTGTGAAGCCTGGTTTTTTGTTGCCCGCGGCGTCCGGCTCAGGCCTGGCGTCGGCGCAGCAAGAAATAAGCCACAATCGCCAAGACTAGAATGGCCGCGCCCAGAAGCAGCGTCTGCGAGTTGCCCGCAGCTCCAGCCGCGGTCGAGCCGCTGGCAGGGCCTGTGGGCGATCCACTCCCGCTGCTGGCTGCAGCATTGCCAATGGCGACGTTGACCTTGCCCTCGCTGATTTCGCCGGGCAACGCCGTACCGCCGGCCCCGGCCAGCTGCAGCTTCTGCAGCTGCAAGTCCAGGCTGCCTGCGGCTTTTGCCTTCCAGTGCAGCGTGACCATCAGGCCGTCGCCGCCCGCGCCTGCCTGCTGACCGAGGGTGTACGCGCCGACCGTGGCGCGTCCCCCTTCCTTGGCAAAGGCCGGGCCGAGCTTGGCGGGGCTGCGACCAGAATTGCCCAGCCACGGGCCGAGGTCAAAGGAGGTCAACTCTACCAGGTTGGCGTCATAAATGACATCGAACTGGAAGCCCAAAACGGCCTCCGCCCCTTTGATCGTGACATCGGTCGTGAATTCGCCGCCGGCCGGGACCGCGGCGGCTGGGGGATTGAGTGTGACCACCGCGCCAGCTGCCAGGGCCGTGGTAGTCGCCAGCAGGGTCAACGCAACGAGCAGGTAACAGGTCGTGCGTACAAGTCGCATGATTCTCCTCCGATTTGTCTCTCTTCAGGACCTGCGCAGGCGCAGGAAAGCGGCCGCCGCGGCCGCTGCCAGAATGACGCCGCCCACCACCAAAGCCAGGACCGGGGCTGAGGTCGCCAGTGGGGAGGCTTGCAGCAGGGGATTGTCAATCGTCGTTTGAATGCCCTCGGTCGTGTCGCCGCACGCGCCGCCGTCGAAGAGGTCGGCGTCGGTAAACAGGTAAGGGTCATTATTCACATCGAAGATATCGCTAACGCCCTCGCCAAACTCCTTCACGCCGGTGCGTAAGTCAACCACAAAACCG
>JBGAVB010000022.1:0-14241 GCA_044228345.1 Anaerolineae bacterium
TCGTCTGCTGTAATGTCACCGGCTAACACCGTCTGCAAGCGGGCGCGTAGGGCGCCGGTTTTGTTAGGCGATAAAGTGGAAGCTATGCTTGCTTGCCGTGTAGATTGCGCGCGATGGTGGGGGTTGAGAAAAGAGATCGGGTGATTCGATTCTTCGCTGCATGTTACCGGCGTCTTGCTGCGCACGCGGCACCCACCGCGCACCCCCGTCATGTTCACACAAACGGCGGTCATGTCTTATTATGGTTGGCCCTGGCCTCGTTGGCAATCGGCCTGCATCTCGAAGCCACCCAGGCCTCGCCGGCGCCTTTTCAGTCCCATTCTACCAATCCCACCGCTACTCCCACCCCCACGATCACCCCGACGTGGACGCCATCGTTTACACCGGCCGCCGTGACCGACACGCCGACCCCATTCAACACGCAGACTCCCGCCACCTTGACACCGCTGCCATCGCCAACCACACCGGCGCCTTTTTCGCCCACGCCAACCGACACCCCCCTGCTGCCGCCAGCAACGGCTTCTGTCACGCCGACGCCGCTGTCGTCCACGGATACGCCGACCGCGGCGCCGCCGTCGCTCACGGACACGCCGACCACAACGCCCACGCCGGAAACGCCCCTTCCACCTTCTCTACCCCCGCCGCCCCCGCCGCCGCTTGGAAGCCCCGCGGCGCCGGTCGGAGCTACGCCAACGGCTGAAGCCGGACCGTTTGGGCAAACCGTGATCCAGGCGCTGAGCTTCATCTGGCTTGGCTGCGGCATCCTCTTCATGCTTGCCATCGGCGCCGGCCTGCTCTTCTGGCTGCGTCGCCGGCCCAAGGAGTAGGTTGGTATGACCAGCCGGCAGCTTGCCGCTTCCAGAACGGACTACGCCGCGCCGACACTGGTTACGCGCCGCCCAATCGCTTCGTCATGGCTGGTAGTAGCCATCGTGCTTCTGGCTTTTGCCTTGCGCATCATTCATCTCGATTTTCAGAGTCTCTGGCGCGATGAAGTAGACGCCATTCGTTTCGCCACGCGGCCGCTGCCAGACCTGCTTAGCACCTTTGGCAAGCCAGGCGAAAATGGCCCGCTCTTCTTCCTGCTGCTCCGTCCCTGGCTGCAGTGGTTTGGTCAGAGTGAGTTTGCCTTGCGCTTTTTCTCCGTGCTGTGGGGCGTGCTCAGCGTGCCGCTGACCTGGCTAGTCGCGCGCCGTTTGCTGCGCGTGTTCGCCGCACCGGCCGGTTTGCCCACAGGCGTTGGTTTGATAGCCGGGCTGGCCGCGCTCCTCAGCGCATCGTCGCCCTACCTGGTGTGGTACAGCCAGGAAGGCAACATGTACGCCCTGGTGTCGGCGGTGGCGTTGGGCAGCCTGCTGGCGCTGCTGTGGGCGCTGACCCCGGGCGCGGGCAACACCCGCCTGCGCTGGCTTTTGTACATCGTGCTCACCAGCCTCGGCTTCTATTTGCACGTGATGCTCGTCTTGATGCTGCCGGTGCATGCGGCGATCTTCATCCTGGCGCCGATGCGTACGCGGCAGCACTGGCGCGGCGCGCTGACAGCCCTGGCCTGCTTTACGCTGCCCTACCTGCCCCTGGTTTGGTGGCAGTGGCGGCTTTTCACATCGCCCACCTTTAGCCCTGGCTTTGACTTCGTGCCCTTGCCGCGTGAACTCGCCATCCTGCTGGCCGCGTTTGGCCGCGGCATGCGCGCCACGCCGCCCATCGGCCTGGTCAGTGTGTGGATCTTTTTGCTGCTGGCAGCCGTTGTCTTGGCGCACCTGCAACCACGACGGAGCTGGCGAAGGCCCGTCATTTTTCTGGGCGTCTGGTTGATCACACCCCCGCTGCTGCTTTTTCTGATCACGCTGCGGGTCCCGCTGTTCAACGACCGCTACCTGATCTACATTGGCCCGGCGTTCTATCTGCTCAGCGCGGTCGGCGTCTACCTGGTGGGGCAGCGCAGTCGCGCCCTGGCGATTGCCGCCGTGGTCTTGGCGCTCACGCTCAATCTGATCGGCGTGTGGGGCCAGGCGGTGACGCCCATCAAGAGCGATTTTCGCGCCGCGGCCGCGTTCGTGCAGGCGCGCCGCGACCCGGCGGATGTGCTGATCTTTTTGCACCCCTATAGCCGTTTCACGTACGCCTATTACGCGGGCTGGGACTACGCGTGGCGCGAAGCGCCGTTCACCAACGACCGCCAGCGCGTCTCGGCCGACGGGGTTGGCGCAGCGTTGAGCCGTTTGTTGCAAGGAGTTACGCACGTGTGGTTGATCGAATCGGAGGCGGAGACATGGGACCGACGCGGGTTCAATCGGCAGTGGCTCGCCAGCCATGGCCAAATCACAGCCGAAGCAGCGGTCAACGGCGTGCGCGTCACACGTTGGGCTTTACGCTAGGCTGCCGCCCATGCGCGGGGCGCACAACCTGGAATGAAAACAGGCAATCCGCGGCGCTGCGTGCTCATCCGCGGCTATCTTCCAGGTCAGTTACCGCCTGGCTTTAGGCGGTTTGGGCGCGGGCGTCTCTGCCGCCGCGCTGGCCTTGCGCCGCGTGGCCGGCTTCTCAGCCACCGTGACGGCCGCGGGCGCGTCTTTGGGTTGAATAAGCGACTTCTTGGCTGCAGGCGCGGCCGGGGCTGGCGGCGCGGCCGCGGGTTTGGTCTTCTTGGCGGATGAAGAAGCGGTCGCCAGGGTTGGCTGGACAGGCGCCGCAACCGGCGCGGCGTCCGGTTTTGCCTTTTTGGCCGCGGGCGCAGCCGTCGCCGGGGGCGGCTCTTTCGGTTGTATGAGCGGCTGATTGGTCGCGGCCGCTGGCTTGGTCTTCTTGGCGGATGCGGGAGCTGGAGTCAGGGTTGGCTGGACCGGCGCCGCGGCCGGTTTTGCCTTTTTGGCTGTGGATGCGGCCGGGCTTGGCTGCGCCTGTGCAGCCCTGGATTTGGCTTTCGGTGCGGCCGGCAGAGCCAGCGCCAGTTGGCCGGATGCGGCGGGTTGAGCCTGGCTCTTGGTCTTTGTCCCTGCCTGGCTCGCTTTCCTGCGGTTCGGCTCGGCATGCGGCAGAGGCGCCTCATCGCTCGTCTCTGCCGACCTGTCCTGTCTGACCGTCAGCAGCCCCGACACCTTGTACCCCTGGGCCAGCGGCAGCAGCAGCTTGCCCTGCGTGTTGCGTCCGGCCAGCGGCACATCGGCCAGGGCCAGGACATGCCAGGATGGCTGGTTTGTGCTCACCGCCAGCAGGCTTTCGGGCGCCACGACCGCGGCCTGCGCCAGTTCACCCGAACGAGTGTTCAGGCTGTGGGCCACAACGCCGCTGCCTGCGCGGCCCTGCGTGGGGAAATCGTCCAGCCCGCTGCGCTTCAAGTAGCCTAGCTCCGTTGCAGTCAGCAGCTCGGTTCCGGGCGTCGCCAGTCCGGCGTAAATCACCTGGTCATTGCGGGCCAGTTTGACCGCGTTGACTCCGCCCGCGGGCAAGCCCACCGGGCGTACATCCTCATCCTTGAAGCGAATGGCCTGACCCTGGCGCGTCACCAGCACCAATTCCTGGCTGCCCTGTGCCAGCATGACCCAGCCAAGCTCATCCCTGTCATCCAGGTTGAAGACGGTCGTTGGCTCCAGGTTGACAGCATCCAGGAAATCGGTCAACGTGATGCGTTTGATCTTGCCCTGCCGTGACACCAGCACCAGGTGACAATCCCCGTTCAAGTTGCGCGCGATCGTCGTCACGGCTGCCACGCGATCGCGCCGCGTGAAACCGCTCAGATCGGCCCAATGGCTGCCTGCGCCTTCGTTGACTTGATGCAGGCCTAAGCGTACGCCGCGGCCGTCACGACTAAAGAGCGCCAGATAGTGCCGCGTGTTGGCGCGCAGCAGCGCCAGATCTGCGCCTGGCGCCAGGGCGCGGAGCGTCTCCGGCTTCAGCTCCTCCAACGAACGGCGCGCAATCATGCCGTCGCGGGCCACGGTCAGCCACACATCCTGATCCGGCAGCAGGTCATGCGCCGACATTTTGCCTTTGGCCCGTTCCACAATCTGCGTGCGGCGGGCGTCGCCATAGGCGGTCTTGAGCTGGCGCAGCTCATCCTGAATCAGGGCCAGCATCTTGCTCTGCGAAGCCAATAAGGCCTCCAATTGAGCAATGAGCCGCAGCAGGTCTCTATATTCCTGCTCCAGTTTTTGCCGTTCGAGCTGCGCCAGGCGTTTGAGCGGCATGTCGAGGATGGCCTGCGCCTGGATTTCGCTCAGTTGGAAGCGCTTCATCAAATTGGCGCGCGCGGTCTCTGTCGTGCGCGAACTGCGAATAATCTGAATCACTTCATCGAGATTCTTGAGCGCAATCAACAACCCTTCCACAATATGCGCTCGCGCCCGCGCACGCGCCAGGTCGAACTCTGTGCGACGCCGAATGATTTCGCGGCGATGTTCGACGTAATGGATCAGGATTTTCTTGAGAGACAGCAGCCGCGGCTCGCCATCCACCAGGGCCAGCAGGGAGACGGAGAAGGTTTGCTGCATAGGCGTCAGCCGGAAAAGCTCGTTGAGAATCTGCTGTGCGTCCACCGTCCGCGTGAGTTCGATGGCAACGCGCATGCCCGTGCGGTCGGACTCGTCGCGCAGATCGCTGATGCCATCCAGGCGGCCTTCACGCACCAGCTCTGCGATCCGCTCCAGCAGCCGGGTTTTGTTGGTCATGTACGGTAGTTCGGTCACCACGATGCGGTTGCGGTTGCGGCTCATCTCCTCCAGGTGCGCTTTGGCCTGGATGACAAAGCGCCCCCGGCCCACGGCATAGCTCTGCGCGATCAAGTCTTCCTGCTCGCCCGTGCTGGTTTTGCCATAGCGGAAAACCAGGCCGCCGGTGGGGAAATCAGGGCCTTGGATGAACTGCATCAACTCTTCGATGCTGACGTCGTCGGCCCGTTCGTAATGGTCAATCAGATAGATCAGGGCATCGCAGACCTCGCCCAGGTTGTGCGGCGGCACATTGGTGGACATGCCTACGGCAATGCCGCTGGCGCCGTTGACGAGCAGGTTGGGCAGCAGGGCCGGCAAAATCGTCGGTTCGCGCAACGACTCATCGAAATTGGGGCCAAACTCAACCGTGTCCTTGTCAATGTCATCCAGCACGCTGGAGGCAATGCGCGCCAGGCGAGCTTCGGTATAACGCATGGCCGCGGCGTTGTCCCCATCTACCGAGCCGAAGTTGCCCTGACCATCCACCAGCATGTAGCGCAGAGAAAAGTCCTGCGCCATGCGCACCATAGATTCGTACACCGCGGCGTCGCCATGCGGATGGTACTTGCCCAGCACTTCACCGACGATGCGCGCGCTCTTTTTGTGCGTCTTGTCGGCAGTCAAGCCCATGTCGTGCATGGCGTAGAGAATGCGCCGATGCACCGGTTTGAGGCCGTCGCGCACGTCGGGCAGCGCCCGCGCCACGATGACACTCATCGCGTAATCCAGGTAAGCCGTCTGCATTTCCTGGTCAATATCAATGGTTCGAATGGTGCCGATAGTCATATGCTGTTCCATGGATGCATGTTTTGAGCTGCGCGCAGTAGCGGCGATCTAGCCGAAGTATGCCATAGAATGATCGTTATGGCAAGAACAAGTGTGCTATCCCGTAAATAGACCGATCAAGGCCGCCGCGTCAGTGTAGCCAGGTAACGAAAACTCTGCATGATGGCTATCACCCCGGCCGTGATCACAACTCCCCCGACCAACAGGGCATAACCATCCAGGCTCAGACCGGGCAGGGGGTAAAGGACAATAGCGGCCACGATCGTCAGAAGGCCAAGCCAAAACAGGCGCCGTCCCGCGTACGCGTTGGCCGCGTACCAGATGTCAGGGTCGTCCAGGGTCTGGCGCACACGAAAGCCATACCATAGATTGGGCCGCACCCGGCGCTGCATCAAAGGGATGGCAATCAGGCTCAGCAGGGCCCCGCTGCCCACAAAAAGATAGAGTAAGAAGGTTTCATCGTTCATGGCTTTCCTCGTTCTTTGCTGATTATACACCGCGCGCGCCGATTGAACCTGTTACGTTAGGCAGAAAAGTAGACAGGACTGACGCATGCGAGCTTTCAGGCGATCTGCGACCCCCGCCTGGCCATTCGCATGTGCTTAACCCTGAACCGTGCTGGGCGATGCGACCTTTCATGACTGTAAGGCGAAACCCATTGACTAAGCCCTGTATGGTGCTAAAATTCACATCAGAGGGCGAGGTGGGCAATGACACCTTGAACGGCGGCTGGGGCGCCGACCGGTTGTACGGCGATGCCGGCAACGATCTGCTCGCGGCCGGCGGCGGCTGCAGCGGCGGCTGCTCGCGCGATCGTCTGCACGGGGGAGCCGGACCAGACACCGCCAGCGACAGCCGCGCGGACCCAGACATGCTTTTCGACATAGAGGTCGTTATCTGTTAGGATTGCAGATTGAAAATTGGCAGATTGAAGAATCGCCTTCTGTGTGGTATGTGGCTTCCGTGGCAGATTGACCACGGGGAGGACGACGACGCTGCAATCGGCGCTGCGACTTGCAGACATCCGACTTCTGGTGGGGGCGCAAAGCCATGCGCCCCCACCGATCGTGCGGCCTGCGCCGCTTACGGCGTCAGGCGGTTGAGATCGCGCGGGAAGAGCGTCGCCAGGCGGATGTTGTCCAGTCCCAAGAGCTGCATCAAGAAGCGCTCCAGGCCGATGGCAAAGCCGCCATGCGGAGGCATCCCGTACTTGAACACTTCCAGGTATGCCTCGAAGGCGGCTAAATCGGTTACGCCGTGCTGCGCCAGCGATTCGATGTAATCGGCGTAACGGTGCAGGCGTTGACCGCCCGTCACCAACTCCGTGCCGCGAAACAGCAGATCGAAGCTGTTGGAAAAGGCAGGATCGGCCGGATTGGGGTGGGTGTAGAACGGTCGCTTGCCCATGGGGTAACCAGTGACGAATAAATAGTCGCTGCCCAACGTTTGCTGCGCCCACTGTCCTAGCCAGCGCTCATGCGCCGGCGCCAGGTCCGGCTCGCCGCGGCAATCCTCGCCCGTAGCCTGAAAAATCATCTCCTGCGCCGCTGGGAAGTAGACCCACGGGATACCCGCGACCATGCCCCCCGTGCCCGCAGCTGCCAACGGCGACGTGGCGCCGGGCGCGGCAAAGGCCGGCATTTTCACCCGCAGCTGCGCCAGTTCGGCGGCGTGAGCGGCCGTCAGGTGCTGCAAAATACCCTGAATGACCGCTGCCAGCAGCGTCATCACGTCGAAGTGGTTCTCGATGAAGCCGAACTCCACGTCGAGGCTGACATATTCGTTGATGTGACGTGTGGTGTCGTGCGGCTCTGCGCGGAAGACAGGGCCGACCTCGAAGACGCGCTCGAAGATGCCGACCATCGTTTGCTTGTAGAACTGCGGGCTTTGCGCCAGGTAGGCCGGGCGGCCAAAATAGTCCACCTTGAAGACGTTGGCGCCGCTTTCGGTGGCTGATGCCACCAGTTTGGGCGTTTGCACCTCGGTGAAACCCAATGCGAACAGGGCGCCGCGGAACCCAGCCATAATGCCGGCGCTCAGCCGGAACAGCGCCCATTTGCTGGGGTGGCGCAGCCCCACTACGCCGTGATCCAGGAAGGTGTTGAGGGTGGCTTTGACCTCCTTCTTGTTGATCTCGAATGGCGGCGGCTCCGTCACGGCGGTGATGACGCGCACGTGACAGTCGTGCAGCTCATGGCCGCCGGGCGCCTGGGCTTCGAACACCACCGTCCCGGTCACCTCCACGACGCTGCCCTCGACACACCCGACCAGCGGCGCCAGCTCTTCTGGCGTCAACACCGCCTGGAACAGGCCAAATCCGTCGCGCAAGACAAGAAAGTTGATCGCGCCAATCTGGCGCAGGCGATGCACCCATCCGCACAGGCGCACCCGTTGACCGACGGCGCGGCCAGATTCGTTCGTACGCACACGCGGCGGCGCGGATACCACGGTTTCCGTTGACATGTCTCCTCCTAAACGTTGGCGGTTGGGTTTGCGGCCCGACCGGCTGCGGAAATAAAACCGCGCCACCCGTCCGAGGGACGAGAGGCGCAACTCGTGGTACCACCCTGGTTTGTTTCGGCCTCACGGCCAAAACCTTCAGCGGTCATCTCTGACCAGCGGCGCGTAACGGACGCCACCGGCATGATCTACTTGACACAGATGCCTGCATCGTTCAATCGTGCAGCTCAGGAGTGTCTTTCCGTCGGTCGGACTGGCGACCTTCGCAGCAGGTGGTCGCTCTCTGGGCAGTCCGTTTCCGGCGTACTCTCTCCGTCAACGCTTGTTGAGTTATGAATGGCGGCAAGCATACCACAGCAAGTAGTGCCTGTCAAACCAAAAGTTCCGCGCCGAGTTTTTCCTAACTAAACAAAAACGGCTTCACGGATGAAACCAAGCGATCTACTTCCATTTCATTGTGCTTCAGAAGCTCATGACTCCATGTACGCCGTGTATCATCGGCGCAATCTTGAAAGAGAGACATTCCAATAGCCTCGAACGTCATCATCTTCAGATTGGCCTTCAAATCTTCTGGTTCAGAGAGTACGCCAAGAACGAATACTCTGTCGCGTAATTCCGGCGGAGTCACTGCCTGGACGCGTTCCAGGCGCTCAGTCACCTGACGATCGAAATCCATCATCAAGACGATGTTCCTATCAGGGTATTGTCGCATCGTGATGACATGAACACGATCGAGATCATCTATAACCTTCGTCCAGCCGCCGGCGGGCGGTAAGACCTGCCAGGCGCGCCCAGCGATGTTGAGGAAGAAACCATTGGCAATCTGACGATTGGCGTCGTCCTCTGGCAGCACAAGTACATGCCGTTTATATCTATTCGCGCTCACAGCGTGATGTCTCCGCGAATCAACGCGTTCACGAGATCCCCTGAAAACGAAACATCGCTCAACACCCTGGCCAGCGTCGGCTCCAAATGACTCTTGCGATCGAGCACAAACGTGTTTTCGTTGGAAAATGATCGGATTGCTTCAGCATTATGAGATGCGACCCATACTTGCCCCCGGGCATGAAATGAGCGCCGCAGCGACATAAGGAAATATCCGACTTCCGACATGGACAAATAGTTGTCCGGCTCATCCCAGAAACAAAACAATGGCCCGTAGAAATCGTTGGCAGCCAGGACGACGGCGTAAAGAAAGAAACACTTCTCTCCATCGGAGAGGTCATCGAAGTAAACGTTGAGATTCGCTGAATTCTGCTCGAATCGGATCATCATCCTTTTGGCGTCTGTGCCCACTGGTTCGTTCAGAAAGTCCCTGAGATCAGGCATGACTTCTCGCAGATGTCTTTCGAGCTGCGTGTAGGCCGCAGGATAGCGACTCAACAGCCCTGTAAACCATTCTGCGAAGTTCGAGCCATCTCGACTTGGCTCCAGAGTCTCACCCCTGGATTCTCCGGTCATCAGGCTGGGGATGGGGGCCAAAATAATCATGCGCGCCAGCCAGGTCTTGAAGACGCGCAGCGGATCTGTGGCTGATTGCTCTTGGATAACTGGCAGAGCAACAAGGTGCCAGTCCACCAAAAACCTGGCTTCACCGTTTTGGGAACTGGTATGGAGAAGTACTTGCGCTTCTCGTCGAGAGTAAATGGGATGTCCATCAACCATCAGTTGCTCTTCAGCCACTCTTAGCTCTCTGAATCTGTCGGGCAATTCCAAAGCAAGGACGTATTTATATAATCTTTTTTGAATGATCGCTTCGATTTCGAATCGGATGGGAACATCGGCTCTTTCCTGGGCAAGATCCTTCGGTTGAATGAGTTTCCCAACTCGATTTGTACCGCGACCAATGCTCTGGAGACACTCCAGAGCATTGGCAATCGTAGACTTACCTGAACCATTCTTGCCAATGAAAAGTACAGACGGCATCTCCTTCGTGGTCAACTCAAAGTTTTCCAGGCACCTGAAGTTGTGAACATAGAATCTTTGTAGCACAGTAAGACGCTTCCTATTCTTCGGCGAGAAATCAAACTGAATGCACTTGGGTGGAGAGTATGAAACTCGAACGCTGATCAGGTCTCCCGATCAACCGTTCGCGATTCTACTACAGGGAGAAATAAATATCAAGCTCGTATCGCGCTTGGATCGCATTTCACATGAGAGGTAGGTTTGCAAGAGGCGCTCGCTGAGCTAGTCGATGCGACGCAGCCGACGCCCTTCGATAAGCGTTCGACTGAGACTTCGGCGAGCCGCTCGGCTGAGCTCCCCGAAGTCTCAGTCGAGCCATTCTCCGAAGGCTCAGGGCGCACCGTCCCGCTCAAACGGAAATACACCCTGGGACGGCTTTCGTTTTCTCGCCCATTTGGAGTAAAATCATGGCAAAGGACGGCGAGCACGATCTCATGGGAGCAAGAAATCAACATTACCGCCGCGCGGGCGTCAACATCCGTGCGCTGGCCAAACAGTATGTCAGCGGCGGCGACTTGCCCAACCTGCGGCATGACCCACCTGAATTGGGTTTACTTGCGCGCGGCGCCGCCCTTTTGTTTCTGCCCACCGCCCGGCGGCGTCCATCCTTCGGGCATCTGGCCTTCGTCGCTGAAGAAGAACTGCTCCATCTGCTGCAGAAGAAAATCCTGCGCATTCGGATCGCCCAGGCTGAGGCCATAATGGTTGATGAGCAGCGTCTGGTAGGCTGGCCACATCTCCCACGCTTCGCGCGAGATTTCGTTGAAGATGCGCTCGCCCAGCTTGCCCTTGAACGGCGCTTTGTCCAAGCCGGGCAGCAAGCGACCAAGCTTGCGGCACATCACCATGCGTGTGTTGTCGGGGCTGAACCCAATGTTGTTGGCAGGATCGGCCATCTGAAACCTCCGGTCTGAATTGTTAGCGGCGGTGATTGTACACCAATGAGCATTGAGAACCAAAAGCTGCGTATCGTCTTCATGGGCATGGATGGCGTTTTTTCCGCCATTCCGCTGCAGTACTTGCTTGCCCACGGCGTTCAGGTATGCGCGGTCGTGACGCCAGGCTCTGCGCCGGACGAATCCGCGCTGCGGCTTTCGACGGCGGCGCAACCACCCTCTATCGTTGAGCAGGCCGCGGCGGCGGGGCTGCCCGTCATCTACGTCAAGCATCTGCGCGGCGCGCCGACGGCGGAGCGGATGGTTGCACTGGCGCCGGATGTCGTCTTGGTCGCGTGTTTTTCGTTGATCTTGCCGGCGGCGCTGCTGGATGCGCCGCGCCTGGGCTGTTTCAATTTGCACCCATCGCTGCTGCCCGGTTATCGAGGCCCCGCGCCGCTTTTTTGGCAGCGGCGGCTGGGCGAAGAGCAAACCGGCGTGACGCTGCACCGGATGACGCCGGCTGTGGATGCGGGCGAGATTGTGGCGCAGATCAGCGTGCCCCTGCCGGACGGCAGCAGCGCCACCCAAGCCGACGCCTTGACCGCCCAGGCCGGCGCGGAACTGATGCTGCACATGCTGGCGCGCCTGGCGCCAGGCCCGTTACCCATGCAGCCGCAGGATGAAGCGCGCAGCACGACGTTTCCCTGGCCCACGGCTATGGATTTCAAACTCAACGCCGCCTGGCCCGCGCGGCGCGCGTTCAACTTTATGCGCGGCACAGCCGAGTGGGGATACCCGTACCGCCTGGTGGGCCATGGCGCGCCGTTGTGGCTGCAAACCGCCCTGGCCTTTGACCCACAGCAGCAGCTTGACCAGCCCGTGGTGCGCCGCGGGCGCGAGGCGCTGCTGCAGTTCTCGCCCGGTGTGCTGCACGCGACGGTTTTATGGTGAAGCGCTGCGACCAGCCCGAACTTCAGTTCCGGGCCAGGCTCAACCTGGACAGCGCCGCGTGCTCAACAGCAGCGGCGGCAAAGGCGCCTGGCGGAAATCGAAATTTTCCAGCAGATCATTGGCGCCTGCGTCGCGCCCGCTCAGCGGCGTCAGCCCGAAATTGCGTTCGATGAAGGTCACGAGCGAGGTCAGCTCGGCCTGGCCGTGCGAAATGAAGCCTGGTCGAGCGTAGGGCGAGATGATGAGCAGCGGAACGCGTGGCCCCAGGCCGAACTGATCCACCTGCGGCGGCGGCAAATGATCGTAGAAGCCGCCGAAATGGCTCCAAACGACAAAGATAACCGTATTTGCCCACAGACTGCTCTTCATCACGGCGTTGATCTGCTGCACGGTCCAGTTCTCGCCCTCGCACAGGCTGGCCGTGGGGCGTTCGCTGAACTCGCCAGGAGGCACGAGCCAGCTCACGGCTGGGAGCTGCTGGCGCAGAACATCCACCAGGAATTGTCCGTCGCTGGTGACGTTGCTGTTCCACAGGTAGGACGTGCGAATGGTTTGGATCGCGTTCAGCACTACGGTTTGATAGCCATCTGCGCCAGGCCGCGGCCCATAGAAATGCCAGGATACGGGCCGCGCCTGCAGCCGCTCAGGAAGGTTGGCGATATTGAAGCAGGGAAAGACCCAGGTTGGATTGCCCGCGCTTGGCTCCGTGCGTACACGCGCACCGGCTGGCGCATCGCAGCCCCAGGTGTCAGAGCTTTGCGTGGGATTGTCGGTGACCAACGCGGATTGCGCAGCAACCAGGTGCAGGAGATTCGGAAAGGCTGGCCCTGCCACCGCGGAAAAGGTGCGGTCGCTGAGCACAAAGGTCTGCGCATAGCGCCAATAGTTAGGGATATCGTCCGGCCAGGCCTGCGTAAACGGCAGCAAAAAGCCATCGGCCAGGGCCGCGCCCGGAATCAGGTCAAACTGATTCATGCGGCCGCCACCCATGGCCAGCTGCGCCGACGCGCTGGAGGCATCCGGACTGCCGCCCAAGCGGTCTCCCGCGCGCGCCAGGTCAATCAGCGCGCCATCGGCTTTTTCCCCTCGCACGGCGCCCTCTGCGCCCGGAAAACGGCCAAAGAGCGCATCGAAGCTGCGCCCTTCCTTGATGATGATGACGACATGCTGGATCGGCGTGTTCGTGACGGGGGTTGGGGTGGGTCCCTGGCTGGCAATGCCGGGAAAGAAGATCTGGCGCGGCGTCACCGTGGGCAGAGGCGCGGGGGTGGGCGGCGCGGTGGGCGTGGGCGCGGGCGTGTCGGTGGCAGGTTCTGGCGTGGGCGTGGGTGGATTGGTTGCCTCAGGCGTCTCCGGCGCCGCGGTCGCCGTGACCGCTTGCGGTGTGCCTGGCGCTGGGCCGGTCGCAATGGCAGTCCCCGGCGCGCGGGTGACGACCGGCGGTGATGGCAGCGGCGGCAAGGTCGGCGGCGGCGTCACGCTGCTGGCTGGCGTTGGCGTGACCGGGGCCGGCGGCGGCGTGGGCGGCAGGGGCGGCTGCACACACGCGGCCAGACCAAAGGCCAGCAGGAGGCCCAAAGCCAACTGAACGAGGCGTTTACTTGCGAACTGTCGGTCGGGTGTCATGGCGGCGCCGCATGCCCTCCCTGGACTGAACATTCATCACAACCGGATCGTTGCGGACGATTATACACCCGGCAGCGACAAAGCCGCGAACTTGACTTTGGGGCCTCGATGGGCTAAAAAGGACGATAGAGAGGGACAAAGAGAAATCATGAACATGCAGACGATTCGAATCGGAGCAAGCAGTTTGGAAGTGCCGGCCCTGGGCGTCGGCACGTGGGCCTGGGGCGACAAGCTAACATGGCAGTACGGCGTTAGCCACGGCAAACAGGATGTGGTCGCGGCCTTTCACGCCAGCCTGCGCGCGGGGTTGAGATTATTCGATACGGCCGAGGTCTATGGCACCGGCATCTCCGAGCGTTTGCTGGGCGAACTGGCCTCCAGCGTGCAAACGCCGATTGTGATCGCCAGCAAGTTTGCGCCGCTTCCTCATCGGTGGACGGCCGCTTCGATTCGCCGCGCGCTCAATGGCAGCTTGCAGCGCCTGCGGGTTGATCGCATTGACCTTTACCAGGTGCACTGGTATTTCCCCACGCTGCGCATCGAAACCTTGATGAATGTGCTGGCCGATGCCGTCGAGGAGGGGAAAATTGGCGCTATCGGGGTGAGCAACTACCGCGAGGCGCGCATGCGGCGGGCGCATGAGGTGTTAGCCAAGCGTGGACTAGCCCTGGCCGCCAACCAGGTCGAGTATCATTTACTCAATCGCGAATGTGAGCGCAGCGGCGTCCTCAAGGCCTGCCAGGAACTCGGCATCACCTTGATTGCCTACAGTCCATTGGGCAAAGGGCGACTCACCGGCAAGTACCGGCCCGGCGCAACCGTGCCGGGCATGCGGCGGGGCTTCAAGACGTTTTCGACTGAGCAAT
>JBGAVB010000230.1:0-4916 GCA_044228345.1 Anaerolineae bacterium
AACGGTCAGTTCGAACCCTCCGCCCGCATCGCCTTTCAAAAATGCGGGCTGCAGCAGAGGGCCTTGCAGGCTGCGCAGCAGATCGGCCGAAAACTGGATGACCAGGCGGCCCAGGTCGTCGAAATGCCACGGTTGCCGCGCCGCGGGTCGCGGGAGATAGCTGAAATCGAACGCCGCCGGCCGCGGGGGCTGCACTGCGCGTTCCTCGCGCACGGCAGTCAGCAGGCGCGTCAGCTCCGCGGCTTCTTGCTGGCAGGCGGCGCAGGTCGCCAGGTGCTCAGCCACGGCCGGGAAAAGCCTGGCCGCCGGTTGACCGTTCAACTCGGCATCCACAAACAGGGCCAGGTCGGCCTGGCAGGCCTGGCAAGCCTCCGGCAGTGGATCTTCCTCAAACAGCGCTTCCAGAACTCTCTTGGTTCTCAACATAACGGCCTTCTTCTTCATACGCGATCAATACAAATAGATGCAAGAAGCGCGTAGTTTCTGTCTCACGTGTGCGTCAGGCGGCATCGAAAAGCCGCAGCACCTCGCGTGTCAGTCCGGCGCGCTGCAGACACTCGCGCAGTTGGCGCTTGCCGCGGGCGATCAGCAAATAGACGGCGTTAGCCGTCGTGTTGAGCGTCTGCGCCACAGAGTCGGCGCGGCTTTCTTCCGCAATGCAGCCGACAATCGCCAGGCGGCTGCGCGTAGGCAGATGCTCCAGGCACGCCTCCATGATGCTCGTCACGTGGGCGCGCTGCGCAGCCTGCTCAGGATCGGTCTTCGGCGCAGCAGCTGATTGCGCCCGCGGGGTCGCCAGCCGATCGCCCTCCTCCTGCTCGCGCGGCAGGTCGAGACGTCGCGTCCAATAGGGCCGGCGCAGTTCCATCGCCGCCTGGTTGCGGATGATCTGCGCCGCCCAGGACGTGAAACGGCCGTCACGGCGAAACTGATCCAGAAGGGCGAAATGGTTGCGCGCCAGCTTCTCCAGCGTTTCCTGCACGAAATCCTGCGCCAACGCCGCAAGTTCTTCTGGGGCGAAGGCGGTCAGGCCAGGCAGGGTGTCCTGGCGCAGCCGCAGATAATTGTACGCAACCACGTACAGATAATTGGCGAGGTCCTCATGGGCCAGACGCTGCGCATCTGCGCCTTCGGCGCCTGATAGCCCTCGAATCCAGTCTGTATTACTGCGTTGCAATATCCCCACCGTCTCGCTTGAATTGGCTGGTGCACAGGTGCGCCGATTTTACCACAGACCGCCAGTGCTCACAAGCATCTCGATGGAACCGGAAGGAAGTCAGCCTTTGACGCGCTTACGCGGTGATGATACACTCAATCAGTTCGTCAATCGAGTCAAACCCAGGAGAGAGAAAATGGGACATCGTATGAAAGTGTTGTTCATCGGCGGCACGGGCCTGATTAGCTCGGCTTGCGCCGCGTTGGCGGTGGAACGAGGCATTGAGCTGTTCGTGATCAACCGGGGCGCTTCGTCCAAATACGCGCTGCCCGCCGGGGTGATTCACTGCCAGGGCGATGTGCGCCAGGCGCCGGACGCGGCCGCGCGACCAGGGCGATGTGCGCCAGGCGCCGGACGCGGCCGCGCGACTGCTGGCCGGCCATTTCTTCGACGCCGTGGTGGATTGGGTTGCGTTCACGGCCGACGACATCGAGCAGGATATTGGCCTGTTTCGAGGCAAGACGCGGCAGTTCGTCTTCATCAGCTCGGCCAGCGCCTACCAGAAACCGCCTGGTCACTACCTGATTACCGAAGATACGCCGCTGGCTAATCCCTTCTGGGACTACTCACGCAACAAGATCGCCTGCGAGGAACGTCTGCTGGCCGCCTATCGCGACGAAGGTTTCCCAGTCACCATCGTGCGGCCCTCGCTCACCTACGGCCCGACGCAGATTCCGCTCTGCCTGGGCAGTTGGCAGCACCCGTGGACCGTGATGGATCGCATGCGCCGCGGGCAAAAGATCATCGTGCCTGGCGACGGCGCGTCGCTGTGGGTTGTGACCTGGAACGGCGATTTTGCCAAAGGTTTCGTGGGCCTGCTCGGCCGTGAACAGGCCGTCGGCCACGCCTTCCACATCACGTCGGACGAAGTGCTGACTTGGGATCAACTCGCCATCCAGGCCGGCCATGCGATCGGCCTGGAGCCTGACATTGTGCACATTCCATCCGACCTGATCGCGGCCTACTGGCTGCACGCCCACGGCAGCTTGCTGGGAGACAAGGCGCGCAGCGTGGTCTTCGATAACAGCAAGATCAAGCGCTTCGTGCCTGACTTCGTCGCCACGGTTCCCTGGCAAGAAGGCGTGCGCCGCGCGATTGCGTGGTTTGAAGAGGACGAATCCCGCCAGACCATTGACGAGGAAGCCAACCAGCTGTGGGATACAATCATCCAGGCCTATCTGCGCGCGTTTCCCAACGCATGAGCCTGGTAGGGCGCCAGGCGCCTTGTTCAGGCGCGATCCGGCTCCCGTTCGATGGTTGTATCCATGCCTCTGAGAAAGCCCTTTCCCTTCCATTCATGCGCAAAAGCATGGGTGAGCAAACGAAAACCGTTCTGCATCAGAATCGGCTGACTCATGGGACTGGCCCCCGTGGTGACAAATGCGTAACCCCGGCCAATCGCCTCCTGGACGCGCGCAGCCAGCAGCGCCGAATACAAGCCGCGCTGGCGATACTCCCTTCGTGTCGCCGCGCCGAAGAGGCTGGCAAACTGACTGCCGGGGTTGAAGTAGACCCAACCGACAGAGGCAGGTTGGCCTTCGACGTAGGCAACGTACACGCTGAGGTAGCCGGGAATGTCCAAATGGTCGCCCAGGCGGCTCTTGATCCAGCCGAAATTTCCGCCGAGTACGTGCTGTTCAACCGTGATCACATCGTCGAGTTGATTACGGTGCTCAAGACGCCGCACCTCGGCCCTGATGGTCGCGCGCAGGATAGGCTGAGCTTCCTGGGCTGCCAGCGCCATCACCGCATCTGGCTCATCATCCGGCGCAAAACCGTGCGCCGCCAGCCGATTCTGGAGGCTGGCCGGCTGATCATGTTCGTAAACGTGCCACGAAAATGGCTGCAGCAATGGAGCCAGGTCGGCGATCTGTTGTTGGATGATTTCATCCATGTGCGCTTCGTCGAGGCGGCTGTACGCGATGAAGTTCATGCCGGGCGCAGGCCGAATGAAGCGCACCAACTGCGGGAAGCTTTCCCGGCGTACGCCGGGGTATTCGATATTGATCCGCATCTCCCTATCGTACAGGGCCAAGAGGTCGTGCATGTCATCCTCCTCGGTGAGTTCGAACGCACGCGCCGCAGCGCAAAAAGATCACAGCCCGGCATAAACACGTAAAGCGCGCCAGGTTTCTGGCACGCTTTACGTTGAGTCGGGGCGATGGATCTGCAGATTGACGCCGGTCAAGCCTGAGTCAGGCGCTGGCTGGCTGCCAGGGACAATTCAAGGGTTTCTCGGCAGTCAAACTAACGCTTGGTGTACTGCTTCGCGCGGCGGGCCTTCGTCAGACCAGGCTTCTTGCGTTCCACGGCGCGGGCGTCACGCGTCAGGAAGCCATTCTTGCGCAAAACGGTCTTGAGCGTCTCATCGGCTTCCACGAGAGCGCGCGCAACGCCCATGATGACCGCGCCGGTTTGTCCGGTGGTGCCGCCGCCAGCCACATGGACTGAGACGTTGTACTGCGCCTGCGCCTCGGTCACATTGAGCGGCCGCAGCAGCTTGATGCGATCGGTCTCACGTGGGAAGTAATCTTCCAGGGCGCGATCGTTGACGACGATGCTGCCGGTGCCCGGATAGAGACGCACCCGCGCGGTGGAAGTCTTGCGGCGCCCAACGCCCTCGTAATAGCGAACTGTTGCCATACGTTCTTCTCCTCGACTGTTCGGCGCGGTTACAGTTCCAACACCTTGGGCTGTTGAGCCTGGTGCGGGTGTTCGCTGCCAGCGTAAACTTTCATCTTCTTGATCATATGCCGCCCCAGCTTCGTGCTGGGCAGCATCCCTCGCACCGCCGCCTCGATCACACGATCTGGGTGATTCGACATCTGGTCACGAAGGGAAACCTGCTTGAAACCACCATGGTACATGGAGTGGCGATAGTAGAACTTCTGGTCGAGCTTGCGGCCCGTGACCTGAATTTTGTCCGCGTTCAGGACGATGACAAAATCGCCCATGTCCATGTGGGGTGTATACGTTGGCTTGTGCTTACCATGCAGAATGACGGCGATCTGAGTTGCCAGTCGCCCCAGGTTCTTTCCAGCAGCGTCTACCACGTACCAATCTCGTTGAACTTCTGATGCTTTTGGCGAATAGGTTTTCACTTCCACGTCTCCTCGAGTCCATCCAGCCATTGGCGACGGCTTCCGCGGCCGTCGCAACCACGGTCAACACCGTACGATTGCCAGATGCGCTCTGATTTTCAATAACGAACTTGCACCAGGCACAGGCCACAAGCCGGGGCCGGCGGGGGAGCCAGGCTGCGATCAGCCGCGAGTAACAGGCTCGACACGTCGCTGGATTGCAAACGGCCGCGGCCCACGGCCAACAAAGTCGCCACGATCGTGCGCACCATGGTGCGCAGAAAGGCATTGGCTTCGATATCGAAACGAAACCAGACGCCATTGTCGTCCGGCGTGGCGCGCCAGTGGGCTTGCAGCACCTCGCGTCGCGTATGGCCGCGCCCTGCCCGCTCTTCCGGATCCACGCCAAAGGTGGCAAAATCATGCCAACCGACCAGCGTCGCCGCGGCCTCATTCATCGCGTCCAGGTCAAGCCGCTGCTTGACATAGTGGGCAAAGCGCGCTCGATGGGGCGAGCGCACCGCCGCCGCCCAGGCCGTATAGCGGTAAAGGCGGCTGCGCGCACTGAACCGTGGATGAAATCCAGGCTCAGCCAGCGTCAGTTCGCGCACCGCCACGGA
>JBGAVB010000231.1:0-4876 GCA_044228345.1 Anaerolineae bacterium
CGTGGACAGGGCCTCGTTGGTCAGGAAGGGCGCCAGCTTGTTCAGGACATCCTTGATCTTGGGATAGGTCTCCAGGATTTGATTGCGCACCACAGGGGCCACCTGGTACGGCGGCCACAGGCCCTTGTCGTCTTCCATCAGAACCAGGTTGTACGCGCTGATCTGGCCGTCAGTGCTGAAGGCGATGACCGCGTCGGCCTGGCCGTCCTGGACAGCCTTGTACTTCAAACCCGGGTCAAACACCGTCAGGCTCTTGAACTCGAAACCGCCGTAGAGCTGCTTGAGCCCAGCCAGTCCATCTGGCCGCTGCTCGAAGTCGGGAATCGCGGCGAAACGGATATTAGGCGCCGCGGCCGCCAGGTCCGACAGTGTTTTCAGTTTGTACTGCGTGGCTGCGGCCTGCGTGACGGCAATCGCGTTCGTGTTGTTCATCGGCGCCGGATCGAGCCAGACGAGATTCCATTTGCTCTTGTAGTCCGCGGCGGTGCGATCGAAGACCTGCTTGGGGCTTTCGACCTTGTCCTTGATACCCAGAATAAAGAGATAGCCGGTGCCGGTGTATTCGGGATACATGTCAATCTCGCCCTTGGTGAGCGCCTCCTGCGCAACCTGCGTGCCGGCCAGGTTGAGCCGGCGCTCCACGGGGATGCCGTTTTCTTCCAGGATCAGGGCATACATCTCGCCGAGCAAAAGCTCTTCTGTGAAGTCCTTTGAACCGATCTTGACCTTTGGTCCGGTCGCCGCGGTCGGCGCGGTTGCGGTGCAGCCGCTCAAAGCCAGGACGACAACGACCAACAACACGACCCAACGATACAGCTTCATGATATTCCTCCGTGTGATTCCGAACGATCTAACCTACTGATGAAATGCGTGCCGCACAACCACTTCCAAACGGCTCAGACTGACCTCGGCGGCCAAGGTCAGCACAGCCACGGTGATAGCGCCAACGAGCATGAGGTGCAGATACGCTGGCCCCAGACTCAGCCCGGCAAAGATGTATTCGCCCAAGCCGCCCGCACCGATGACCGCGCCCAGGGTGGCGCTGGCAATGACCTCTACGGCTGCGGTGCGCACGCCGGTGACGATGACCGGCAGCGCCAGCGGCACCTGCACCTGACCGATAATCTGCCAGCGGCTCAGGCCCATGCCGCGCGCGGCCTCCGTAATCGCTGGGTCCACCGCGGAAATGCCAGCCTGCGTGTTGATGAGCATGGGCGGAAGCGCCAGGATGGTGAGCGCGATCAGCGCAGGGCGAAAGCCAACGCCGATAATGGGCAGCATGGCGGCCATGATGGCCAGGCTAGGCACCGCACGCAGCGCGCCGATTCCGTTTGTCACCACCAGGGACGCGCGGCGGCTCTGGGCGCTGAGAATACCCAGCGGAACCGCAACCGCCAGCGCGGCCAGCAGCGCCATCCCGCTCAGGGTTAGGTGCGCGCCCGTCTTGGCCCAGAAATCTGGCTGATGCCCCAGGATGTACTGCCATGTTTCTAATAAAAGCTGCATAGCGTGCGCTCAGCGTCAGTGGACAACGACCCATCACCGCGCCGGTTCGGAGGCCGGCGGGAGCAATTCGCCCAGGACATCGTTCTTAGTCTAGAAAGGTTACGTTTTTGTTACACCGTTTGACGCCGCCGCCGCTGGAGTTGTCACACGCCATGACGCCAACCCAGCTCGCCAACGGCGCAATGCCGCTGCAGATTCTGATATGGTACAATGCACCTGAGGGTTCTGACTGTGAACACCAAACCGCAACGTTCCCTGCACCGGCTGGGCGCCCGCGCGTGGGCCATCTTGCGCAAGGCCGGCATTGCCTCGTTTCATGCCGGCTTCATGAGCTTCGGTGGTCTGCGCTATGCACGACGCCATTGGGGCCTCGATTGGGTTGAGATTGTCCACCTCGACCTGCCGCTGCCGCGGCTGGCGCCCGAATTTCGCGGCTACCGGCTGCTGCAGATCAGCGACATTCACATGGACGGCTGGATGACGCAAGCCCGGCTGGCTGCCATCGTGGACCTGGTCAATCGGCAGCAGCCCGACCTGGTGGTCATTACCGGCGATTTCGTGACCTATGCCCCGCAGCGCTTCGTGGCCGATCTGCGTGCGCCTCTAGCGCATCTGACGCCCACTGATGGCGTCGCCGTGGTCCTGGGCAATCACGATCACCGCGAGCGGCCGGAACTGCTGCGTGCGATGTTTCATGAGCTAGGGCTGCTCGATCTGAACAATGCTGTCCACACCCTGCGCCGCGGCCGCGCCTGCCTGCACCTGGCCGGCGTGGATGATGTGCGGGCCGGCGCCGCGCGGCTGGACGATGTGTTGGCCCAACTTCCCCTCACCGGCTGCGCCATTCTGCTGGCGCACGAACCCGACTTTGCCGACACCGCGGCCGTCAGCGGCCGTTTCGATTTGCAGCTTTCGGGTCATTCGCACGGCGGTCAGATTGTGCTGCCGTACCTTGGTGCGCCTATTTTACCACGCATGGGACGCAAATACCCCGCCGGCCGCTACACGGTGCGCAATATGACGCTGTACACCAACCGCGGCCTGGGCGTCATCCCGCGCGTGAACTGCCGGCCCGAAATCAGCGTCTTCACCTTGCGGTAGCGCCACATGGCAAAGCCCGGCGCGCGCGGAGAGAAAAACATGAACCGCACCATGCCCAGAAAAACGGTCGCCAGTCTCGTCCTCTGCTTACTGCTCAGCGCGTGTCGTCCGTTGGCGACGCCCACGGCGACGCCGTCAGTGGTTGTCACGCCGCTGCATCCGCCAGGGGTGCGCGAGCTAACCGCGCTACCTTCGCCGGCGCCCACAGCCGCTCCAACCGTCGGTTTGCCGCCTCCCCGCTCGCCCACGCCGACTGTCACCGTCAGCCTCTCGCCTACGCCGACCCCCACGGTCAGCCCCTCTCCCACGCCAACGGTCGCGGCGCTGACGATCGCCGAACGTGACCTGGGCGCGCCTGGGGTGGGCGACGCGTATGACCCGGCCGATCTGGCGGTTGACACGCAGCGATCCCTGGCGTATGTTTTCTGCCTGCGCGGCCCGCAGCAGCGGCCTGTCCTGGCCGTAGTTGATGTCGCAAAGGAGCGTGTGACGCGGCTGTGGCCCCTGGCGCCGTTGACAGGCCAGGGCGGCGGCCGCCTGCTGCTGACGCCTGACGGCGCTAGGATCTTCGTGGTTGACCGCGAGGCCCAAATCCTCGTGAGTCTCAATCCGTTGACCGGTGAACTCGGTCATCGCCTGGATCACGTACGCACGGCCGCGCTGAGCGCCGACGGCGCGCAATTGATCACGGCCAACGCGCAGAGTCTCGCTGCCTATTCCAGCCAGGCGTTGGCCGGGGCCGACAATCCCGCGCCGCTCTGGAACCAAAACCTGGCGCAGGTTGATGATCTGGCGCTCAATGGCAGCCGCATCCTGGTCAGTCGTGGCGGCGGCCAAGGCCAACTGCAGGTGTTCGATGCCGCAAACGGCCATCTGCTGGCCGCGGTCTCGTTGCCCGATGCTTACCTCAGGGGCGGTTACCGCTACGGTGCGCAGAGCGCCGGCAGCAGCCAACCGGTGATCCAGGCGCTCGATGCGTCCAACCTGGCCGTGCAAACGGAGCAAGCCTGGCCAAATCAAGAACCGCCTGAGATTTTTGCCCAGACGAACAGCTACAGGTTGTTGGCGCTCGCGCGCGCAGGCGCGTCGCACCTGGACATCCTCGACCCGAAAACCCTGTCTGTGCCGGGGCGGCTGATCGTGGGCGTGCGCTTGCTGGATCTGGCCCTGGACGAGGCCAGCGGGACACTCTTCGTCGCCGATGACCAGGACCGCATCCACCTGGTCAACCTGGCAACCGGCCGCGTGACCGCGGTGTGGAAAGGTCGCGCGCCCATCGCCCTCGACCGGGTCAACCACCGTCTGTATGTCAATCGGCCGGCGACGCTGGGGCTGATGCTTGACAAGACCGATCCCCCGTTCAGCGCCTCGCTGGAAGCCTATATCGCAGCGTTGGACGCCAACAGCGGCGACCTGCTCGCCACCTTCCCGCAGACTGGGGTGCCTGCGGCCGATCCGACGCGCGATCGGGTTTACATCGCCCAAAATGGAATCACGATCTATACGCGCGGCGGCGCGCGCGTGGATGAGCTAAAGGCGACGTTCCCCACGCCGCAGGGCTTCAGCCCCAATCCGGCCGCGTACGGCGTACTGGTCAACCCCGTCAGCGGCTATGTCCTGGCGCTGATGAACAACGGCGTGCCCGGCTCGAACAACAGCAGCTATGTGCAGCTCTTTGCTCCCGGCAGTCAGCAGCCGATCCGCGCGCCCGGCTACTTCAGCTTCATCACCGACATCGTCTTCGCGGCCAACGGCGACGCTTATCTCAGTTACAGCATCGCCAAAAACCAGGAGGCCCTCCAATGGCTCAGCCCCACCGGCCAGGAGCGCGGTCGCCTGGGCGGCTTGACCGGACGGCTGGCGCTCGATGACAAGGGGCAAACGTTGTGGGCCAGTTTTGGCGCCAGCCTGGCCGCGGTGAAAACCGACGCGTTCGCGCTGCAAGGGTTCTGGCAGGGGCCGGCGCCGGTCGAGCAGTTGATCTTCGACGCCGCCCGCCGTCAGCTTTACGCCCGCTTCGCGGAGAGTCCGCGCGTGGCCGTGCTGCCCGTTGCCGGCTTGGCGCCGCAGGCAATTCGTCCGCAGCCGCTGGCTGGCTGGCCGGCGGATGGACTGAGCGCGCAAGACCTGGCGCTCGACCCGACCGGGCGTTGGCTCTACGTCAGCGCCGGCAGCTCCGTCTACCGCACGCCTGACGGCCGGCGCTGGGAGCGTCTCGATTTCGGGGGGAGCGCCAGCTTCGGCTATCTGACGGCGGCCGCGCCTGGCG
>JBGAVB010000232.1:0-4867 GCA_044228345.1 Anaerolineae bacterium
GCCGGGGCAATGTGGTGTCGCCAGATGACCTGGTGGCTAAGTATGGCGCTGATGTGGTGCGCGCCTACTTGATGTTCATCGGCCCCTGGGACATGGGCGGCCCCTGGAACAGCCGCGGTATCGAGGGGATTCAGCGCTTTGCGCATCGCATCTGGAGTGTTGTGCTGGCCCCGCCCGACACTCGCACTTCTGCGCCGGGCGACATCGCGGAGTTGCAGCGCAAGACGCATCAGACGATTCAGCGGGTGACAGAAGACATGGCCGCGTTCAAATTCAACACCCCCCTGGCCGCGCTGATGGAGTTCAACAATTACTTGATTAAGGCCAGGGAAACTACGGTTTTCGGCAGTCCGGCCTGGCGCGAGGCCATCCGCAGCCTGATCCTGATGCTGGCGCCGCTGATGCCCTATGTCAGTGAGGAACTGTGGGAACGCGTGGGCGGCGCGTTCAGCGTCCATGAGCAAGCCTGGCCAGCCTTTGATCCTGAGATAGCCCGCGAAGACCTGATCACGCTGGTGGTGCAGGTCAACGGCAAGGTGCGTGAGCGCATCGAAGTGGCGGCCGCTATCAGCGAGGAAGGCGCACGCGCGGCCGCGCTGGCCAGCGACAAGGTGCAGAAGTGGCTGGAAGGCAAACCAGTGCGCAAGGTGATCTACGCGCCGCAGAAATTGGTCAACATCGTGATTTAGTCACAGGCGCCGGGTTTCTGGCAGAGACTCGGCGCCTGTTCACGAAAAGATGCAGTCCATGCGCGGCCTCGCCCTCGAAGCTGAGAAAGGAGACGCAAGATCGTCTATGATGAAAACAAAAAGCTGCCAGCACCTGGACATGATTCACGAGGTGACGCCGAGCGGGACCGGCTGCGTCGAATGCCTGGCCCTGGGCGCGCGCTGGGTGCATCTGCGCCTCTGCCTGACGTGCGGGCATGTCGGCTGTTGCGATGACTCCCTCCACAAACATGCCACAAAACATGCCCGCGCCAGCGGTCATCCCATCATTCAGTCGTTCGAGCCGGGCGAAACGTGGCGCTGGTGTAACGTAGATCAAATGCTCGTCTGAAAACCAGGCTCAGCCGATCAACGCCGCCTCGATCGCTTCGCTGATCGTGCGCACCCCGATGACCTCGATGCTGCCAGGCGCGCCATCCAGTTTGCGCTGCGAATTGCGCGGCACGATGGCGCGCTTGAAACCGAGCTTGGCCGCCTCGTTCAGGCGCTTGCTGAGCTGGCTGATCGCGCGCAGCTCGCCGGACAGGCCGACCTCGCCCATCAGCGCCACATCCGCAGCGACCGGTGTGTTCTTGTAACTCGAGGCAATCGCCACCGCCACCGGCAGATCGGCCGCCGGCTCTTCCACCGTCAAGCCGCCCACCACGTTGACGAAGACATCTTGATCGGACAGGCGCAGGCCCACGCGCTTGCTCAACACCGCGACCAGCAGCAGCAGGCGGTTGAAATCAATGCCGTTGGCGGTGCGCCGCGGCATCGAGAAGCTGGTCGTGCTCGACAAGGCCTGCATCTCGACGAGCAGCGGCCGCGTGCCTTCCATCGTCACGGCAATGGCCGATCCGGCCGCGTTGGGCAGGCGCTCAGCCAGGAAGACCTCCGAAGGATTCGTCACTTCGCTCATGCCTTGCGCGCCCATCTCGAAGACGCCTACCTCGTCCGTGGCGCCAAAGCGGTTCTTGACGCCGCGCAGCAAGCGGTAGGTATGGAAGCGCTCACCCTCCAGGTAGAGCACCACATCCACCATGTGCTCCAGTACGCGCGGCCCGGCAATTGCGCCCTCCTTGGTCACGTGACCTACGAGGAAGATGGGGGTGTTTTGGGCCTTGGCCGCCCGCACCAGCATGGCGGCGCTCTCGCGCACCTGGCTCACGCTGCCTGCGGCCGACGAGATCGTTTCCGTGTAGATGGCCTGGATCGAATCCACGACGACCAGGGATGGCTGCAAATTCTGCATATGCACCATCATGCTTTCCACGTGCGTGTCTGCCAGCACAAAGAGCGTCTGATCCGTGATCCCCAGCCGTTCGGCGCGCAGCTTGATCTGCGCAGCAGACTCCTCGCCGGAAACGTAAAGCACCACGCCGCGTTGGGCCAGCATGGAACACATCTGTAGGAGCAGCGTGCTTTTGCCGATGCCTGGGTCGCCGCCGATGAGTACGGCCGAACCAGGCACAATGCCGCCGCCGAGCACGCGACTCAGCTCGCCCATGGGCACGGGAATACGTGCGTAGCCGTCAGCCGGAATGTCAGGCAGGGCCTGCGGCGCGCTGTTGGAAGGCGCCAGGCCGCCGCGGCGGCCGGTCGGCGGCTCAGGTTCCAGGGTGGTCTCGACCAGGGTGTTCCACTCGCCGCAGTCGGGGCAGCGCCCCATCCATTTAGGCGATGTATTGCCGCACTGTTGGCAGATAAAAACGGTCTTGGCTTTGGCTGCTGTTTTTGGCATGGTGCAGATCCTATGGTATGGCGGGGATGCGGCGCGGCGGCTTGGCAGCCACGCGACGCGGGCGGCGCTGACTGCGTTCTGGCAGCAGATCGAGCAGTGCATTGGCGATGTCGGTCGTGGCCTGCGGCCGCGCCATGCTTCGCGCGCGCGCGGACATGGCCGCCAGACCAGGATTGCCTGGCGTCAGCCAATGACTGACGATGCGGCCAATCTCCGCGGGGTCGCGGCTAAACGCGCCGATGCCGTTTTCCACCACATAGCTGACATTGCCCGTCTCTTGCCCATCAATGTAATCGCTGAGCATGATCGGGCGTCCCACGATACACGCTTCGACGATAGTGCCAGGGCCGGCCTTGGTCACCACGCAGTCGCTGGCGGCCATCCATTCCGCCATGTTGCGCACAAAGCCTTGCACGGCCACCGGCGCGGGCCACTGCTGCCCCGCCAATTCGACCCGCAGCTTCTCATTGCGTCCACAAATCACCACCACTTGCCCCTGCACAGCGCTGAGTTCCTGCGCCAGCGCCCGCGTGATGTCGGCCAGTGGTCCCATGCCCTCGCCGCCGCCAATGACGAGGGCCGTGGGGCGGTCGTCCGCCAGGTTGAGCGCCCGGCGCAGCGCAGCCTGATCCTGGCCCGGCGCGCCAAAGCGCGGGCTGACCGGTAAGCCGAGCATACGCAGGCGCGTCTCTGGCACGCCGCGCGCAATGGCTAAATCGTACAGGGCCTGGCTGCCAACCGTCACCAGGTTCATATCCGGACAGAACCAGGTTGGGTGGCCGCCGCCCAAATCGGTAACGACGGTCGCCGTGGGGCAGCGGTTGCCGGCCGCACGCAGCAGGCGCAAAGCCACATGATTGAGGAGTGGATGAACGGAAACATACAGATCAGGCTGCTGGATACGCAGATAGCCGCCCAGGGGCCCGCGCAGCAGAGGCAAGAACGACCGTTCAAGCAGCTTCCAGCGCCAGGGCGCTTCGGGCAGCCACCAACTCAATTTCCATAAGGAAGGGGCCTTTGCCACAACCGGCGCGTACGCATGGCGCACCTGATTCAACGGCCAAAAAGTATGATTCGAGAGCAAATCGGCGATCACGACTTGCACCTCGTCGCCGCGCAGCTGCTTGATGACAGCCGCCAGCGATTCGGCGGCGCTGCGATGACCGCCGCCTGTGTCAGACATGCCGATAAGTATTTTGGGCACAGCTAAAAAGCACCTTCTCCCAGGATGACGCGAGGGATGGTCTTGAGGAGGATCTTGAGATCGAGTCCAAAAGACCAATTCTCGCAGTAAAATGTATCAAGAAGCACCATTTCTTCGAAGCCGACGAGGCTGCGGCCTGAGACCTGCCAGAGGCCGGTGATGCCGGGCGAGGCATCGAGGCGCCGTTTGTGCCATTCCTCATACTGGGCGACCTCGTCAGGCAAGGCCGGTCGCGGCCCTACCAGGCTCATGTCGCCCTGCAATACGTTGAGGAACTGCGGAAGTTCGTCCAGGCTGGTGCGACGCAGCCAACGCCCCACGCGCGTCGTGCGCGGGTCTTCTTTGATTTTGAAAAGGGGGCCATCCGCTTCATTGAGGTCGCGCAGGCTGTCCTTCTGCTCCTCGGCGTTGGCCACCATCGAGCGGAACTTATGGACGACGAACGGCTTGCCATTGCGACCAATCCGCACCTGGTTGAAAAAAACCGGCCCAGGCGAATCGAGCTTGATCAGAAGGGGCACGATAAGCCAGAATGGCGAGGTGACCGTGATCGCCGCAATGCTGCTCGCCACGTCCACCAGGCGTTTGGCCGCCCGGTTGATGCCGGTAATGGCGGCGGGCTGCATGCCGATGAGCGGAATGCCGTTGATCTGGTCGAGCCGCACACGACCGAGCATAAGCGCAAAGAGGTCGGGCACGATGCGGGGGCGCACGTTGGCCTGCTGAACCTGCTGCACGACCTGCACAATTTTGCGGTGTGCGTGCCAGGGCAGAGCCACGATGACCTCGTCCACCGGGGTGGTCTTGAGCACATCGAGCAAGCAGTCAATGGTGCCCAGCCCGCGTAAGCGGCCCAGGGTGGCGGCGCTCTTGCCCGGATCATCATCCAGGAAACCGACGATCTCATAGCCCAATTCGGGCTGAGCCACGACATTGCGCATGACCATGCGGCCCACTTCGCCCGCGCCCACAATCAGGATCCGGTCCACGCCAATGCCGCGGCGGCGCAAATAGGCAAGCCAGGTGCGAAAGGCGATGCGGGAGAGAATGAGAAAGGCTGGAATCAGAATGCCCGTGTAAACGTAGATCAAGCGGGAATTGAGCTGAGGCCGCGTGAAGAATGAAATTGCCACCATGATGATGATCGCGGTCGCGGTGTCAGCGGTGATGCGATAGGCTTCTTCGATCAAGCTGCTGTCACGCCGGATGTCA
>JBGAVB010000233.1:0-4861 GCA_044228345.1 Anaerolineae bacterium
GACGAACTGCTCGAGCGCCTGAAACGCGAGGAGGCGCAGGCGGCCCGTGGCAAGCTGAAGGTGTTCTTCGGCGCGAGCGCCGGCGTGGGCAAGACATTCGCGATGCTCGCCGCCGCCCAGCGCGCGCGCGCGGAGGGGCGCGACGTGGTGGTGGGCGTCGTGGAGACGCACGGCCGCGCGGAGACCGCCGGGCTGCTGGCCGGCCTTGAACTGCTCGCGCCGCGCGAGTTCGCCCGCCAGGGGCATGTCGCGCGCGAATTCGACATCGACGCGGCCCTCTCGCGCAAGCCCTCGCTCGTGCTGGTGGACGAACTGGCGCACACCAACGCGCCCGGCTCGCGCCACCCCAAGCGTTACCTCGACGTCGAGGAGCTGCTGGCAGCCGGCATCAACGTCTACACGACGATGAACGTACAGCACCTGGAG
This sequence comes from Anaerolineae bacterium, assembly GCA_044228345.1. Lineage (GTDB taxonomy): Bacteria > Chloroflexota > Anaerolineae > SSC4 > Amarolineaceae > Amarolinea. The sequence continues at coordinate 427 of JBGAVB010000233.1, forward strand.
AGCCTGAACGACGCCGTGGCGCAGATCACCGGTATCGAGGTGCGGGAGAAGGTGCCAGACAGCGTTCTGGACGAGGCCAGCGAGATTGAGGTGGTGGATCTGCCGCCGCCAGAACTGCTGCAGCGCCTGCAGGACGGCAAAGTCTACGTTCCCGAACAGGCCGCGCGTGCCATCCAGAAGTTCTTCCGCATGGGTAATTTGACTGCGCTGCGGGAATTGGCGCTGCGCCGCGCCGCCGAGCGCGTGGACGAACAGATGCGCGCCTATATGCAAACGCGCGCCATCCCCGGCCCGTGGCCGGCTGGCGAACGGCTGTTGGTCGGCATCAGTTCCAGTCCTTTGAGCGAAAGGCTGGTGCGCACGACCCGCCGCCTGGCCGATGAGCTGAAGGCCGAGTGGTTCGCTGTGCACGTCGAGACGCCGGGCGCGGCGGGCCTTTCACAGGCAAGCCGCGACCAAATTGCGCGCACCCTCCAGTTGGCCGAGGAGCTGGGCGCGAAAGCCGTGACAGTGTCGGGGCAGAACGTCGCTGACGCCATCCTCGACTACGCGCGCCAGCATAATGTCACCAAGATCATCGCCGGCAAGCCGCTGCGTCCGCGCTGGATCGAGCTCCTACGCGGATCGGTGGTAGATCGCTTGATCCTGAACAGCGGCCAGATAGACATCTACGTGATCAGCGGCGCGCTTGAGGGCGCGCCGGCAGCTTCTCCTTCGCCCTGGCGACCTCATCGCCCCTGGCAGCGCTACCTGTGGGCCTTGGTCATTGTCGCGGCCACCACCCTACTCGGGGCGCCGATCCACGCGTTGGTCTCGCCGACTAACCTGGTGATGCTCTACCTAGCGGCGGTGGTGGTCGCGGCGATCTACCTCGGCCGTGGGCCGGCGATCGTGGCGGCCGCGACTGGCGTGCTGGCGTTCGATTTCTTTTTTGTCAATACCCGCCTGCGCGTTTCCGTGGAGGATACCGAATATCTTCTGACCTTCGCCGGCCTGTTCATTGTCAGTCTGGTGATCAGCTCCCTCGCGGCGCGCTCGCGCGAGCAAGCCGACGCGGCCCGGCGTGGGGAAGGCCAGGCCGTGGTCCTCTACGAGCTCAGCCGCGACCTGGCTTCGGCCGGCGGCTTGGATGACATCTTGCAGGTTGTCATCCGCCACGTCAGCCAGATCTTTGGCCGCGACTCCGTCATCTTGTTGCCTGAGGGTCAGTCGCTTCAACACCGCGCATTCAGTCCTGGCTATGCACCGGATGAGAACGAGTTGGCCGTCGCGACATGGGCTTTCAAGCACGGCGAGCCTGCAGGTCGTGGCACCGACACACTGTCAGCCGCCTCTGGACGCTATATTCCGCTCAAGAGCGCGCGCGGGGTGGTCGGCGTGTTGGGTGTCAAGCCGGTTGATCCTACGTCGCATCTGCTGCCCGAACAACGGCGTTTGCTCGAGGCGTTTGCCAGCCAGGCCGCCCTGGCGATCGAGCGCGCGGAGCTTGCCGAACAAGCACGGCAGGCGCAGCTTTCACGGGCGACCGAGGAGCTGCAGGCCGCGCTGCTCAATTCGATCTCGCACGATCTACGCACGCCGTTGGTCTCGATCACTGGCACACTCTCCAGCCTGGAAGAGGACGGCGCGTCCCTGGAAGCGCCGGCCCAGCGCAGCCTGATCACGATGGCGCGAGAGGAGGCCGAGCGGCTGAACCGCCTGGTGGGGAACTTGCTGGACATGACGCGCATCGAGGCCGGCGCGCTGAGAGCGACGGCCGAGCCGTGCGATGTTCAGGAGGTCATCAGCGCCGCGCTGGATCGGCTGGGCCGCCGGCTCGATGGTCGGCCCGTCAGCGTGGAGGCGCCGTCCGTCCTCGTTCCGATGGATTTCGTACTGATCGCGCAGGTGCTGACCAATCTGCTGGACAACGCGCTCAAGTACTCGCAGCCGGACACCCCGATTGACATTCAGGCGCGCGTGGTGGACGGCATGTTGGAGATCTCCGTCCTCGATCGCGGCGATGGTGTGCCGCCCGAAGACCTGGAACGGATCTTCGGCAAGTTCTATCGCGTGCAGCGGCCGACCGGCGCAAGCGGCACCGGGTTGGGATTAGCCATTTGTCAGGGTATTGTCGAGGCGCATCGCGGGCGGATTTGGGCGCAGAATCGGCCAGGCGGCGGGACGATTGTCACCGTGGCTCTGCCCGTCGAGCCTGCCGATGCGGCGCCGGGAGGCGAGACATCATGACCGATAGTGGACCGCGCGTATTGGTGGTGGACGATGAGCCGGCGATTCGCCGCTTCCTGCGCACCTCTCTCGACGCCCATGGCTATGTCGTGTTCGAGGCCATCAATGGGAAGGAGGCGCTGTCGGCTGCCGCCGCCCATCGGCCCGATCTGATCATCCTCGACCTGGGTCTGCCCGACATGGATGGCATCGAGGTGACGCGGCTGCTGCGCGAATGGACGCAGATACCAATCATCATCGTGACGGTGCAGGAGCAAGAGAGGGCCAAGATCGCAGCCCTGGATGCTGGGGCCGACGACTACGTCACCAAACCGTTTGGCATGGGCGAGCTGCTGGCGCGCATGCGTGCATCGCTGCGTCGTGCGGCCTCGCCAGCCGGTGAGCCTGTGTTCACTTCCGGGCAGTTGACCGTTGACCTGGGCCGGCGCCTGGTCACGATCGGGGAGCACGAGGTGCAGTTGACGCCCACCGAATACGATCTGCTGCGCACGCTGGTGGCGCACGCTGGGAAAGTCCTGACCCACCGGCAGCTGCTGCGCCAGGTGTGGGGTGTGGGCTATGAGAGCGAGACACACCTGCTGCGCGTCAACATGAGCAACCTGCGCCACAAGCTCGAGCCGGATGCGGCGCGGCCGAGTTACGTCCTGACCGAGCCGGGCGTAGGCTATCGGCTGCGCACCAACTCGTGATGCGCGGTTGTGAACCAAAAGAAAGTCGGGGGCAACCAGGGGATGTATACCGGGGGTGCGTAGACGTTGGGGAAGTTGTAGAAGAACGTGTTCCCCGCCTGCACCTGCACACCGACCTGCTGCCCGCCGGCGTAGAGCGGCGGCGGCGCTTCTTCCAACAGGTAGGAGCCAGCGCTGATGTCGGGCAGGGTGTACGTGCCGTCATTACCGCTGATGACGGTTGTCACCAGGGTGTTGGGCGGCCGCTTCAGCCTGATGATCGCCCCGGCCAGCGGCGGTTCGCCGGCATCCAGCAGGTTATTGCGATTGAGATCGTTGAAGACGACGCCGGCCAGGTGCCCGGTTTGCGGCATCGGCGTCGGCGTTACGGTCGGCGTTGGCGTCAGCGTCAGAGTCGGCGACGGCGTGAAGGTCGGCGTCTCTGTCGGCGTATTGGTGGGCGTCGGCGTTGGCGTGCGCGTGGGGGTTGGCGTGTTCGTCGGCGTGGGCGACGGCGTGAAGGTGGCGGGAGGCCCAATGTAGGTTGTGGATTGTTTGGAAACCATCACGAGATGAATGTGCTCATCACCGTCGCCGCGGCTGTTCAGACGGAAGTCCGCGCCGCCGCTCAGCGTGTTGGCCATGCGCGCATCGGGCGCCAGAAAAACCGCTGTCTTCCAGGTGCGGCTGTTGGTCTTGGTGACAATCGCCTGGCTGCTGCCTTCGACCACCGCGTCGCGTAGACCGCTGTTGGAATCGTACTCCACCTTGAAGGTGTCGGTTCCCAGGTCTGCGTAGGTCACGGCAATGCGGATCGTGCCGTTGCTGGCGAAGTAGTAGCCATCGCTCACCTTGAACCACATGTAGGGGTTGCCGCCCGCTTGATCGGTGCGCCGCGCCACCCAACCCTCACGACCGGCTGGTAGATTGCTGTTGTACGGATTGTTATGGCACGGGTAGGGGTTGCCGTTGGGGTCGTTGGCGCCCCCGCACCAGCCGAGGTACTGAGTGCCCGCCACGTTCGTTTCGGCCACCGTGCGGCCGCCGGAGATGTTATCTTCCTGGGTCAGGTAGAAGCTGTAGTTGCCCACCTGCGGATAATAGGTCTGTTCGCTTGGCGCATAGCAGTAGGTGGTGGGGTTGCGATGTTCGCGCATCGCCACCCACACGTTCGGGGTGTTGGCCGCGTTCTTACCCACATAATCCTTCATCCAGGAGAACACTTCCATGTTGGGGATATTGTCGAGACGCACACCGCTGGTGACGTCACGGCTGTAGAAGAGGTCTTCGTTGAGACGCATCACATCGGCCTTCTTGTCCATGCCGCTCAGCATACCCCAGTACACTTCGGTGTTGTTGCAGAGCATGTATTGATAGGTCTCGAAGGCGATGGGCACCGACGTGTGGTTTTGGTAGACGGTGTCGTACATGCCGCAAAAATTCGTGTTGCTGCACGTGGTTGGCCCACGCCAGGCCTCGTTGAAATCGGGCACCAGGCCATTGAGCGAGATGCCAACCCCGCGCGGGACGGCGTAATT